>JANYEU010000166.1 GCA_025362915.1 Chitinophagaceae bacterium
GTAGAACTTAAAACGTACAACGTACAACGTATAACTTCTTTCTCTTTCTTCTATCTCGATAAAAACTTACCAGACAAACGCATTCCCCTTTCGTCTGTCAACACTTTCCCCATTATCTTTTTCAATCCTTCAGGGAGGATATTTTTTTCTTCGGCGGTAAGTGGGTGCAGTATTTCAAAGAATTCATCCTCATCGTCATAGTATCCCACATATAAATCGTAGAAGTTATCAAAGTGTAGTCGGAGGGAAACCTCCAGGTCTTCATCATAATTATGCATGGAAATGATAGCCCATTGATCCTTCTCAAAGAAGTTAAACAACACTTCCACGGGGTCTTGGCTAATTACATGCGCTACTAATTTCTCTATCAATTCTCCAGATTGGTTCTTTACCAGTTCGTCGTACTTACTCATTATGTATCTCTTATGATGGCGGCAAATAAACGATATTTAATTTGTTCTGCAGAGATTTCTAAGAGTGGGGCAACCTTGCTAAAAGCTGACAGGTCTAAATGGTCTGTCAGCTTTAAATCCCCCCATTTATTTCTTCACAATAGCAACCTCACTAACCTTTCCATCGGTAGTTTGCACACGCAAATGATATACCCCAACTGGTAAACTACCTACAGAAAGCGTTGGATTGGTAGCGTCTTTTAATGTTTGTGTTTTTATTATCTTACCCATATTATCTACTACTTGCACAGAAACAATATGGCTACCCTGTATGGTAACAACGTTTCTTACAGGGTTGGGCGCTACGGTTAATGGTAATCGATTAACGGTAAACTGCACATAAACCACCTTGCTATACGTTACCGCCCCACTCTTGTCTATACTTTTCAACCTATAATAATTGATGCCATTTGCAGGATTGTTATCTGTAAATTGATAACTATTTGCACCGCTGCCGATTACATTTACAGTGCCGATATCTATAAAGGATATGTCGTTTATACCTCGCTGAACAATCATGGAAGCCATATTTGCTTCATTGGCAGTTTTCCAGATGCTGGTCACCTTATTCCCCTGAGTCATAACGCTAAAGTCTGTAAATTGTATCGCCAAGGTAGAGGCAGCATATTTAGCTACATAATAATGTCCATTCGCATTGTAAAATGTGCCTCCCGTGTATAGATTCCCGTACTTGTCTGCACAAATGATCTTGCATCCACCATTGTTGGTAGGCTGATCAAACCCTCCTACAGTACCCCATGTGGTTCCATTCCACTTACCTACAAACGCTTTATTATTACTATTGGTAAACTCACCTGCCACATATAAATTATCCGAAGTATCTACATAGATGGAGTTTATATTTCCCCCGTTTACCGATGGGGCATCAAACGTACCCAACTGGCTCCAGTTACTACCACCCCATTTGAGTATGTAATAATTTGCATTGGGGGTATTATAGAATGCACCTGCGGCGTAAACATTATTATGCTTGTCAACACATATCGAGAGGGGGGCTGCATTGAGATTCAATGTACCTAAAGTTGCCCAAGCACTGCCATCATACATTTCCACAGCATAACCAATAACGGAAAACAAACCGCCCACATATATCTTTCCATTATTGTCGGCACACATCGAATAAAAGCCACCATTGGCTCCCTATACCATTGGAAACACCACCAAGCTCACTCCATCCTGTTCAGTTATAAACCGCCACATAACATTTTGTAGAAAAGTTTACAACCTCTGTAAAAAAGCCCGTTGCATATACATTGCCCTGCTTATCAACACATATCTTATTAATGGACGAATTTGCGGCAAGCCCATTCAGCCCACCCAATTCACTCCATGTGTGTCCATCCAATTTGACCACATAATTGTTGCCACTTCTATTAGTAAACCCACCTGCCGCATAAAGATTGCCACTACTGTCTGTACAGATGGAATAGATGGTGCCATTGGCAGCAAGTGCATCCAGCCCGCCTAGTTCGCTCCAAGTATGTCCGTCCCACTTGGCAACATATTCATGCCCATTACTGTTTTTAAATAACCCGGCAGCATATACATTTCCACTGGTATCGGTACAGATCGACCATATATATAAATTTCCGGGCAGGGCATCCAGTCCGCGAAGCTCTGTCCAGCTTTGAGCATTTACTTACAAGGAAATAATAAGGAGCAACGCAGTTACAAGTAGATTCTTTTTCATAAAAAGGCATTGTTTAGTGTGTTGTAAATTATTGTTTAATGAAGAACGTAATTAAAGACAGGATGCCTTTATCTAACATCCAGAAAGGCGATGAGAACAACAACCTTGGTTAACTAACTTACAACAATACAATCTACAGGAGTCCAGTTTAAATACATCTTCAATCACTACCTTACACGCAGCTCCTAAAATCAATTAAACCAATACACAATATTAAGTTATTTTTTGAGACAAATAACTATTAGATAATCTTTTATAAAACTATCCTTCACATACCAATATCCCCCACCTTACAAATCGCTCCTATTGGTTCCTTGTCTGAATATTACCCTTTTTATTCTGGTG
>JANYEU010000106.1 GCA_025362915.1 Chitinophagaceae bacterium
TTTCAGCACCTTACCAAGAAAGGATTAAAAAGCATTAGTAGTACTGTTATAGAAATGGCCACTGCCGAAGGCTTAGATGCTCACGCCAATGCTGTGAAAGTGAGACTTGGCTAGTTGTTAGTTATTAGTGGTTAGTTGTTAGCTAAAAATTAATCACCAAATTAACCACTAACCACTAATAACTAACAACTGGAAATTGTCTTCTCCCCAACGATATATCGCTCACTTAGATCTCGATAGCTTCTTTGTAAGCGTAGAGGTTTTAAATAATCCCGATCTAAAAGGTAAGGCCATCATTGTGGGTGGTACCAAGGATAGGGGTGTTGTGAGTACCTGTAGCTACGAGGCAAGGGCTTATGGCGTGCATAGTGCCATGCCGATGAAAAAGGCAATGGAACTTTGTCCTCATGCTATTCTAGTAAATGGTACAAGGGGAGAATATAGCCGATACTCACGTTGGGTTACAGATATCATTGCAGCAAAAGCCCCTTTGTTTGAGAAGGCAAGCATTGATGAGTTTTATATTGACCTTACCGGAATGGACAAGTACTTTGATCCATACAAATGGACGATTGCCTTACGGGAGGAGATTATTAAAGAAACAGATTTGCCCATTTCCTTCGGATTGGCCACCAATAAGATGATTGCCAAGATTGCCACCGATATGGCGAAACCAAATGGTTATATCTTCGTTCAGCCCGGTAATGAAAAGGCTTTTCTAGAATCGTTACCCGTTAATAAATTCTCTGGCGTAGGGGAGCAAACCAATAAGACATTAAAAGCCATGGGCATCCTCCTCATTGGCGATGTTCTACAGTTTACACCTGATACATTAGAAAAGAAGTTGGGTAAATGGGGACTGGATTTATACAGAAAGGCACAAGGCATTAATACCAGTGAAGTACTCAATTACCACGAAGCCAAATCTATTTCTACAGAAAGTACTTTTGAGGAAAATACAAATGACATGGTCTTTTTATTGAAGGAACTGGTACGAATGACCGAAAGGATTGCTTTTGAACTAAGACAAGACAATAAACTTACGGGTTGCATTGCAGTAAAAATCCGTTATCCAAACTTTGAAACCACTTCTAAGCAAACAACGATACAATATACTTTTAGTGATGATGAACTGATACCTGCCGCCATGAAGCTTTTCAATGATTTATATAAAAAGGGACAACCTATAAGGTTGTTGGGCGTGCGATTATCGGAACTTACCAGTCATGCCCTGCAAGGAAGTCTGTTCGATAATCCAGAAAAGAAGAAAGACTTATACAAAGCCATTGATGATGTGAAGAACAAATACGGACGTGGTGCTTTGAAGAAGGCAAGAACGGTGAAGAAAAATGATCATTAATTTGTATTCCTCTTGGACTACATCAATTATTTGAAGATGCAAGGCTTGGTAATTACAATTCGATGAAATAAATTAAGTTATTGTATAAATAAAAAAGGCGTTGGAATCCATCGATACCAACGCCTTTTCTTTGCAAGTCAAATCAACAAACTAGCCTTGTTTTACAGCTACGGGTGCTGGGGTAGCTACAGGTTTTACTGCTTTGCTAGTGGCATTAGTCGCTTTTTTGTCTTTAGTGCAAGACTTTTTAGCACATTCTTTTTTACCTTTCTTGCAGCAAGATTTATCGCCTTCCTGTGCCAGTACAACACTGCTTACTGCCAATGCCATTGCGGCTAAAACCAATACTTTTTTCATTGTTTACTTTTTTAATTTATTGAATAAATATATTCTTCTCAAAAGTAAGGAGGTTTATTTAACAATAGACTTATGTATTGTTAAAACATTGCAACTAGAAGATTTTACCACAAAGAACACAATGGGTTTCTACAAAGGACACTAAGATTAAGAGAACCAATGCGCTAACTCCATGTAGCCAAAACTGTAACACCACCCTTCACAACTTCGTTTAGTTCTACGTTTATTTTAGTGCCTACTGGCAATAAAACATCCACACGGCTGCCAAATTTTATAAAGCCATATTCATCAGTTTGCTTCACCTGTTGCCCTACTTTGGTATAGTTGCAAATACGTTTTGCCAGTGCGCCGGCAATCTGTTTGTATAGTATCGTTCCCTTTTCGTGTTTTACGGCTATACTCCAACGTTCATTTTCAGTAGAACTCTTCGGGTGCCATGCCACCAAGTATTTCCCTTTATGGTATTGGTTGTACACAACCTCGCCATCAATAGGATTTCTATTTACATGAACATTGGCAGGACTCATGAACACACTTAGTTGTATGCGTTTGTCCTTGAAATATTCAGTGTCTGTTATCTCTTCTATTACCACCACTTTTCCATCTGCCGGGCTTATTATCTGGTTATTATTGATGGTTAGTGTGCGATTGGGTATCCTAAAAAAAGAAATAATAAATAGTAAGAATATTAACGTTACTATGAAAACGGCTAATGAAAGCCATGGCAATTTCTCACTGAGAAAAGTAAATGACAATACGTTTACTACGCTAAAAATAAGTGCCGTGATACCAATTGTTCTAAAACCCTCTTTGTGTACAGTCATATAAATAATTTAGTTTGCAAATATAGAGGGATAGGAAAAGCAACGAATACAAGTTTAATATCTGGGTATAAAACAGGCAAATAACACGAGGATTTATTATTTGCAACCATGTGTTTAAATACATCACTGTAAATATTATATTTTTTTTATCATTGCACTCAATTATTTAAAGTTATGGCAAAGAAAGTGGTTAGTGTTTATGGGGATATTTCTATAAAGTCGCCTTTTAATAGTGACCAACTGATCATTGAGATAGGCAACCATCATATAACCTGCTTGGTAAAACTATCCATAAAGGGTGAGCTTTCAGCCATAGAGGTATATAGTTTTGATAGTTTTGAGGAAGAGTGGTACGATATATTTCAAGACATCAGACAGAAATCTAAAATACTGAACAGAGGGTTTATTGATACAAGGGTTTATCTTAATTTGCCAGAGACGGTATTGATACCCACCAATCTTTTCACAGAATCATCGGCTACAGAATACCTTGAGTTAATTCATGGGGACAGCATAAATCAGGTGGTTAAAACAGAATCTGTAGCGGTGGAGCCTGGTATTACCGTTGCAACCAAGATAAAGAGAAGTCTTCTGGATGCTATAAACAGTAACCTGATGATGATTACTATGCACAATGCCCAAACGGTTTTTATAGAAAACCTCATGTCGCCAAAGAGGTCATATAACCATAGTTTATTGAAGGTTCAATTGTACACTGGCGAAATGTTGCTGGGGTTGATGTACAACAGTCAATTACAAATTGTACAACTGTATAACCAAGATACTCCCGAGGATATTTTATACCATTTGTTGAATGTCTTGGAGCAGTATAATCTAAAGGCAGAAGAAACAACGCTAGAACTGTCAGGATATATCGAGATAAAGACGCCGCTTTATGAGAATATCAAAAAGGTATTTCCTAGAATTACATTTGATATGCCTGCAGAAGAATTAATAGCATTGCACGATTTTACAAAATATCCCAAGCATTACCTAACCCCTTTCTTGAATTTGTAAAAGAAGTTATACGTTGTACGTTTTAAGTTTTACGCAAGACTTAGAACGTACAACGTATAACTTACAACTTGGCTTCTAATGAGAATTATTTCTGGCAAATATGGTGGTCGTCGCATTAGCCCCCCAGCTTTTATGCCGCATACAAGGCCTACCACCGATATTGCCAAGGAAGGGCTTTTCAACATATTACAACATCGCATTGACTTTGAAGATGCCAAGACCCTCGATTTGTTTGGGGGCACTGGTTGCATCAGTTATGAATTGGCTTCGCGTGGGGCTGGTTCGTTGACCATCATAGAAAAGGATTCCATCATGCAGGCATTCATCAAGAAGAATATGGAGATGCTGAAGGTGGAAAACACCAAGGTCATCCAAATGGACGTGTTCAGTTATATGAATACCTGCACCGAAAGTTTCGATTTTATTTTTGCTGGTCCGCCTTACGCTTTGAATACCATTGATGAGATACCTAAGATTATTATTGCCAAAAAACTGATTGCCCCCGAAGGATTCTTTGTGTTGGAACATACACCGCGCAATGATTACGCCTCCTTTCCAGGCTTTAGTTTTCAGCGCAATTATGGCACTACTATCTTTTCTTTCTTCGAACCAGTTATTTAATTGACAATTGATATGCTTTTCTTTCACTAACCACTAATAGCTACAACTAACCACTAAAATGATTTTTATCACTGGCATCGGAACGGGAATTGGCAAAACAGTGGTGAGTGCCATCGTAACAGAGGCTCTTGAAGCCGATTATTGGAAACCAATCCAAGCGGGTTTTGAAGATGGAACGGATGCCTTGCAGGTGAGGGAATTGATCACCAATACAAAAACAATCATTCATCCCGAAATATATAAATTGCAAATGCCCGCTTCTCCTCATATTGCAGCGAGAAATGAGGGAGTTTCTATTAATTTGAAAAAAATTGTCGACAACTCTCCTTACCCCCCTTTAGGGGATGCGGGTATAATAGAAGGTGCCGGCGGCATTATGGTTCCGCTAAATGATAATGAATTTATGATTGATTTGATTGAACAATTGGGTGCAAGGGTAATATTGGTTAGCAGGAATTATTTGGGAAGCATCAATCATTCGTTGTTGACGGCAGCTATTTGTAAGCAACGGAATATAAACGTGATTGGGTGGGTATTCAATGATCAATACTTGGATTACGAAGAAGAGATAGTTCGATGGACGGGGTATCCTAAGATTGTTTCAATTCCATTGGCAGAAAAAATAGATAAGGCATTTGTTTTACAGCAGGCGGATTTGGTGAAGGAAGCTCTTTTAAAGTATTTATAATGGGCATACTGGTTTATTGTTCTGCAATATAAGCCTCTTTACCTACTAGATAACACCCTTTATCTGCTAGATAAGCCTCTTATATTGCATTATAAGTCTCTTAGTTTGCATTATAAGACTCTTAGTTTGCATTATAAGACTCTTAGTTTGCATTATAAGTCCCTTAGTTTGCATTATAAGCCTCTTATATTGCTTTATAAATCCCTTAATTAGCGAATTAAATGACGATAACACTGTGTATTAGAGGATAGTAAATTAAAATAAATGGATGACTAAGAAAGAATTTAGACATACATATAAGCAAAAGCGGCTAGACATCTCTTCGAAAGAGAAGTTGAAACTGGATGATTTGATGTTATTGCAGTTGCAGACTTTCAATTTTGAAGGAGTGAAGACATTGCTTACCTATTGGCCAATGGCAAATATGGCGGAGCCGAATACACTGCTATTTTCTAGTTATTTAAGGCATTTTGTGCCTGAGTTACAGATTGCTTATCCCGTCAGCAACTTTAGCGATAATACCATGAAAGCTATCTTGACTGATGAAGACACTATTTATACCACCAATAGTTTTGGTGTGACTGAGCCTAAAGAAGGCAATCTGATTAATCCGATTGAATTGGATTTAGTCTTTGTACCGAATCTTATTTGTGATAAACAAGGCTTTAGGGTAGGATATGGCAAAGGATTTTACGATAAATACCTTTCTCAATGCAGTGAAGACGTTACTTTGATGGGATTCAATTACTTTGCACCTGTAGAAATAATAATTGACAAGGATGATTTTGACATACCTTTAAATTATTGTATCACACCCGATGATGTGTTTGAGTTTTAAGTTTTGACTCAATTAAATTTAGATACAAGAATTTTACATGAATCTTAATAATGTTTTTCTCAAGTCTTTTCGAATCGTACTGCTGCCCTTTGCGTTGCTGTATGGGTTGGCGGTTATTATTAGAAATTGGTTGTATGATAAAGGTTATCTAAAATCAATCCCCTTCACTTTTCCTTTAATTTGTGTAGGTAATATCGCCGTTGGTGGTACGGGCAAATCGCCAATGGTGGAATATCTGATTGATTTATTGCACCCTACATATAAGATAGCCACCTTAAGCCGGGGATATAAACGCAAGACAACGGGGTATGTATTGGCAAATGAAAAGTCAACCGCATTGGATATTGGAGATGAATCGATGCAGTTTTACCTGAAATATCCTGAAATTTCTGTGGCAGTGGGTGAGGAACGATTGGTGGCTATTCCACAATTATTGCACGATAATCCAGATTTGGATGCGATTATTTTGGACGATGCCTTTCAGCATCGGGATATAAAATCAGGATTGAATATTGTGCTAACTGATTATAGCAATTTGTATGTGCACGATTTCTTTTTTCCTACGGGAGATTTAAGAGATCAGCAGTCATCAATGAAACGAGCCGAAATAATTGTTATTACCAAATGTCCGGCAGATTTATGGGAGGATAACAAGCAGAAATTATTACGGTCAATCAAACCATTGCCTCACCAGAAAGTATTTTTTACAACGATTGAGTATGGTATGCCCTATCACATATTGAGCAAGGATAAAAAAGCCATAAAAACAACCGATGAGGTACTATTGGTTTGTGGTATTGCCAATCCGAAGCCGATAAAAGAGTACCTGCATAAGTATGCCTACACTTATTATCAAAAGAATTATAGCGATCATCATATCTTTAGCATCGACGATTTGAGAGATATAAAGAAACGCTTTGAAGGCATAGATGCCAAAGAGAAATTTGTATTGACTACAGAGAAAGATGCAGTACGCTTGGCAAAGTTTACGGATGAATTGGCACAAATGCCCATTTATGTATTGCCAATAAAGCACAAATTCCTTTTTAACGAAGGAGAAGAATTTAATAAGTTGGTAATATCGTTTATCAACAGCATTTCAAAACCCCAATATAATGAGCAAGAGCAAGAGTAGCAGCACTAAAAAGAAGAATAAGACAACAAAGAATACACAGGGTCAAACTACTGTGAAAGGGACTCTAGAAATTACACGAAGTGGGATTGGTTATGTGCTGATAGAAGATAAAAGCGGCGATGTGTTGGTAAGGCCTGGTGATTTTAATACCGCATTGAATGGCGATACCGTTCGGGTGCGCATCATAAAAGAAAACTTGGCTAGCAAGAAAAAGGAAGGGCGCATTACCGAAGTGGTTACCCGCAAGCAAAATGAGTTTATTGGACATATACAGCTCTCTACTAACTTCGCTTTCTTTGTGCCAAATACTGATAAGCCAATGCCCGATTTGTTTATTCCATTGGATAAACTAAAGGGTGCAAAGCATAGGGATAAGGTGGTTGCACGATTGGTTGAGTGGGGCAAGGGTGATAAAAAACCAATAGGTGAAGTGGTTAGCTTATTGCTCGCTGAAGATGAGAACGATGCGGCGATGAAAGAACTATTGGCAGAAGCAGGGTTCCCACTTTCATTTAGTGATAAAGTGATGGAAGAGGCTTTGAGGTTACCAGATGTTATAAGTAGTGCGGAGATAAAGAAGCGTAAGGATTTTAGGGAAGTACTCACTTTTACCATTGATCCGGTAGATGCAAAAGATTTTGACGACGCCCTTTCTATCCGAATACTAAAGAATGGCAACTACGAAATAGGCGTGCACATTGCCGATGTAAGTCATTATGTAGAGCCAGATACTGCTTTGGATGAAGAAGCATATAAGCGTTCTACTTCAGTTTATTTGCCGGATAGGGTGAATCCTATGTTGCCAGAAAGGATTTCAAATGAACTGTGTTCATTGCGTCCAAATGAAGATAAATGCACCTTTTCGGCCGTCTTTGAGTTAACTACCGGAGGTGAGATAAAAGAGGTTTGGTTGGGTAAAACAGTTATCCATTCAAAGTATCGGTATTCTTATGAGGATGTGCAGGAAATAATAGAGAAAGGGGAAGGGGCTTATAAGGCAGAGATTTTTGTATTGAATGATATCGCAAAGCAATTACGCAAGCAACGGTTTGCGCATGGTGCCATCAACTTTTCTTCCACAGAAGTGCGGTTTACATTGGATGATAAAGGCAAGCCAATTGGTATTGTGGTGAAAGAAAGTAAGGAAGCGCATCAGTTGATTGAAGAATTTATGTTGCTTGCTAACAAGACCGTTGCTGAAAAGGTATTTAAAACAGAAGTGAATCATAAGCCAATTCCGTTCCCTTACCGTATTCACGATCAGCCAGACGAAAAGAAATTGCAACCATTTGTTGAATATGCAAAAAGATACGGACATCAGTTTAATACTTCTACACCCGAAAAGATAGCAGAGAGTTTCAACCAAATGCTGGCTAATGTTCATGGCAAGCCTGAGCAGCACGTGTTGGAACAATTGGGCATTCGCACCATGGCAAAGGCGGCTTACGCCACCAAGGATATTGGGCATTATGGATTGGCATTTGAACATTATTGCCATTTTACTTCGCCTATCCGCAGATACCCAGATGTGTTGGTGCATCGTGTTTTGGAAAGTATATTGGCGGGAAAGCCCATCATCGATAAGAAGATGGATGAAAAATGTAAGCAAACCAGCGAGCGTGAACGTGCCGCAATGGAATGTGAACGTTCAGGCAATAAATACAAACAGGTAGAATTTATGAAGTCCTATGTTGGTCAGGACTTTGAAGGCGTGATAAGCGGAGTGGCCAGCTTTGGTTTCTTTGTAGAAACAGTGGAACATAAGTGCGAAGGAATGGTGAGTATTATCAGCCTGAGCGAAGTAGATGAATTCTTCTTGGTAGAGGGCGATTATAGCCTTGCAGGAAAAAGAAGTGGACGTAAATTCAAGATGGGTGATAAGGTTTGGATAAAAGTAATTTCTGCCAACCTTGATAAACGTCAACTGGATTATGCCTGGGTGAATAAACCAATAGCAGGTAGTTCAGAAGAATTTGTTGAAGTAAAATCAACTGAGAAGAAAGTGATTAAGAAAAGGAATCCGAAGCCGAAGAAGGGATAGGAGTACCTTATAATTAAAAAGAGGCAGTTGGAAAATATTATATTCCTAACTGCCTCTTTTCTTTTTACTATAGACTAATTACTTTCGACTTTTACTATCTTACTTCTTCTTCAATTCTTCCAATTGCTTCTTGGTAGCATCCAATTCTTTCTTTAAGTCCAAAACATCTAGTGTAAGTTCTTCCAGTTTCTTGAGGAGAATACCATTCATCTTGCCTAAATCAATGCCCTCTTTCATTACAGTTTCTGTAGTTGGTACATCTGGTAAGTGCCTGTTTTGTTTGATGTAGTTATCCAATTCTTCCATAGACATTCTTTTGTAAGAATCCTTAAAAACATTGTCATACCAATCAGAGGAATTCTTTACGGCAACTTTCACTTTCTCACTCATTATTCCCTCTTCCACAAATAGTTTGTAACCATCTACCAGTTCATTCACATTGCCAATCTTCACCTTTCCTTGGTAAGCATTAATGGAAAAGTATTCTTGGTCATGATCCTCACCCGGAGCTTTAAAACATACCTTGAATGTTTGAGGGGTCTTTTGTGTGTTATCTCCAGAAACCCTGGCACCTACTGTCCAATAACTTGTATTCTTTGTATCAAGGTCGCCATTGGAGAATAATATGGTTGGTTCATTTTGTCCAGATTCAGCCCAAATATTACTCAATTGAAGTAATATATTTTTGTGAGACACGTTACCCACACCTTTCTTTATTTCTAAAGGAGCTAGCGGTGCTTTAGTTCCAATACCAGCATTGCCATTTACGGGAAACTGGTTTTCACTATTAGGAAAGGTAGTGTCTATATACTGGTATACAACCTGTCTTTCAACCATATTGTTTTTTGGGTAGATAGCGGAAGAAGGTGCAACCCACTTGCTTACCTTTTTGATAGGGGCAGGTTTTTTTGCAGTCCATACCTTATACTTTGCAGCAGGTTTGATTGGTGGAGTTAATTGGGCATTCACTATCCCAATACTAAATGCAGTACTTATCAGAAGTAAAAAACTATTTCTATTCATTTATTTTTTGTTAAGAGTTATATCACTAGAAACGAAATATTGACCAATAAATTGTTTCTAGTGATATATTTCTTAGTGATGTTTGTTGTGCATCTTATTATAATGTTCCTCTTCTGCCTTATGGTCTTTGTCGTAAGCCCTGATAATTGCTTTTACCAACCTATGCCTTACCACGTCTTCTTCATCAAGCATTATCTGTGCAATGCCATCTATGTTTTGTAAAATTTTGGTGGCTTTTTCCAATCCACTCCTTTGATTTCTTGGCAAATCAATTTGTGTAGGGTCACCTGTAATGATGGCTTTTGCATTAGCACCAATACGTGTCAAAAACATCTTTAGCTGAAGGTCATTGGTATTTTGTGCTTCATCCAGAATGATAAAGGCATTATCCAAGGTACGTCCCCTCATGTATGCCAATGGTGCAATTTCTATGGTACGGGTACTCATGTAATAGCCAAGTTTATCAGCCGGAATCATATCATCCAACGCATCATATAGTGGACGTAAGTATGGGTCAATCTTTTCTTTTAAATCACCTGGCAAAAAACCAAGGCTTTCTCCAGCTTCTACAGCAGGTCTTGTTAGAATGATTTTCTTAACCACCTTGTTCTTCAAAGCCCTTACTGCCAACGCTACTGCTGTATAGGTTTTACCTGTACCTGCTGGTCCTATTGCAAAAACAATGTCATTCTTGTCTGCAGCCTGTACCATTTTCTTTTGGTTGGCAGTCCTTGCACGTACTGTTTTACCATTAGGTCCAAATACAAGGATGTCATTCGGGTTCTTTTCTACAAAGTTGTCAATTGTTTCAACATCATCACCACCCAATATTTGCTCAAAATAATTGTCGCTCAAATGCCCATTACGTTGTAGGTACTGTACAATCAAATCAATCTTTTCTTTTGCTGTGTCAATCTGTTCTGGTGCGCCACTAATCTTTAACTGCGACCCCCTTGAAAGAATCTTCAATAACGGAAATTTCTTTTTAAGCACATCTAACTTACCATTGTTTACGCCAAAAAACTCAATGGGGTTTACTGATTCTAAATTGATGATTGTTTCTGTCAAAGCATTTTTTTTAATAGTGAAAAGAATAATTGCAAACAGTGTTATTTACTTTTCCAAATTTATTGAAGTACTTTTCAAAACCCTTATTTGGTTATACACAGATTGTGGATAGAACCCTAATCTCTGTCAAACAATAGCCTTTCTCCCCTTAACGATTCATCAAAAATATTGTTTGAAAAAGCCAAATGTCCATTTATAAACGTATGCGTAATACTTGCCGGCATTTTAAATCCTTCCAATGGACTCCAGCCACATTTGTATAAGATATTTTCTTTAGATACCGTAAACCCTTCATTCATATCCACCAAAACAAGGTCTGCCATGTATCCTTCCCTAATAAAACCCCTGTCTTTTATTTCGAAACAGGTAGCTACATTGTGACTCATTTTTTCTACTACTTTCTCTATGCTTATTTTCCCTTGTTGCACATAATAAAGCATCAATGCCAAACTATGTTGCACCAATGGGAGTCCCGCATGTGCTTTTTCGTAAGGCTCATCTTTCTCTGCCCATGTGTGCGGGGCATGATCTGTGGCAATAACATCCAACCTGTCATCTAATAACGCCTCCCATAGAGCAGTCTTATTATTGGGAGATTTTATGGCAGGATTACATTTAATCTTATTGCCCAAGCGGTCATAATCATCACTGGTAAAATGCAGGTGATGCACGCAAACCTCGGCAGTAATCCTTTTGTCTTTTAATGGAAGCATATTGCCAAACAATTGCAATTCCCTAGCGGTGGATATATGCAGTATGTGTAGGCGACTATTGTATTTCTTTGCCAATTGGATTGCTTTGAAAGATGATTCAAAGCAAGCCTCATCGTTGCGGATAATGGATGGTCTGATGGTTGCAATGTTCCTTTTTGTTCTTTTAGGTTGCGGAAGTTTTCTTTTATAATACGTTCTTCTTCACAATGGGTGGCTATCAACAGTTCGCTGCCTTCAAATATCTTTCCCAGCATCAATGGATTATCAACCAATAGATTACCAGTAGAACTTCCCATAAAAATCTTCACCCCACAAACTTCTTTCTTCTTTTTGTTGGTTTGCAATACTTCTTCCAAGTTATCATTGGCAGTCCCCATAAAAAAGGAATAATTGGCTAAGGATGTCTGCTTTGCGATAGCATATTTGTCTTCCAGTAATGCTTGTGTAAAAGCAGGAGGATTGGTATTGGGCATTTCCATAAAGCTGGTTACGCCGCCCGCCACAGCAGCTCTTGCTTCGGAGTGTATGTTTGCCTTGTGGGTTAATCCCGGTTCCCTAAAATGTACTTGATCATCAATGCAACCTGGCAACAGGTATTTGTTAGTGCCATCTATTTCTTTAACTGCGCCTTTGGTGCCAATAGACGACCCAATTCTATCTATCCTTTTGTCTTTAATTAAAACATCGCCATAAATTTTCGTGTTGTCCGTTACGATGCAGGTATTTTTTATCAAGTAATTACTCATAAACACTCAGTTTGTCTTATTTAATTTAGAGGGGGCAATATACAAGATTTCAATTTGCACGGATAAGTCAAGGTTTCTATTTCATGTATAAATAACTATGTGGATAAACAATCTATTAGGTGAAATGCAGAAAACTTATAATTCCTGCGTAAAAACTTCCTTATTTTGCCGCAGTATTCTCTTTTATTAACTAATCAAATAAAATCAATTTATGAAAAAAGTTCTATCTATCCTTTTTGTTCTGTCATTTGCAGCGCTACAGTTTGTAAGCGCAAAGCCTTTTAGTGGTATCCACAATCCCAACAGTGCGCTAAGCAAGCATACAAATGTTGTTAAACACAAGCAAGGTGGGGGTAGTACCTCGAGTGATATTTATGTTGCATTGGCAGCAAAAATGCCTGCAGACTCACCCTATGCGCCAATTCCTGGTTCTAGTGTGCATATTGCCTTCGACAGCAGCTTTGATAGCAATGTTTATGGGCCAGAAGATGCTCAAGATTTCAATTCAGGCTTTGGTGGTTTTGGTGGCGCCGGCAGTAATGCGTTTGCCATTCCGCAAGGCTCACTGTATTTGTCTATTGAAGGCAGGCAACCCGCTACCGTTAATGATACGATATCATTTGTTTTTCAAAATCCTACTGCTACAATCTATCAGCTTAGGATAGATGCAACCACTTTTCAAAGTAATGGACTAAATGCCTACTTACATGATAGTTACCTGAAAAAAAATATTTTAATACCCGACACCAGTTCTTATTACAACTTTACTGTAAACCCGGCCAATGACTCTACTTTCTTTAATAGGTTCAGCATTGTTTTCAAATCCTCCACGTTGGCTATCAATAGCATTTCTTTAAGTAGTGTGCTCAATGAAAGTTCTGTTACGCTAAACTGGAAAACGCTTGGCGAAAGTAATCTCTCATCATATTCTATTGAAAAATCTGTTGACGGAATAAAATATAGTTCAGTAGGAAGTGTTGCAGCCAAGAATGTATTTGCTGCGGCATACACTTTTACGGATGCCAATGTTTCTGCCGGCAATTCTTATTACCGTATCAAGACCATCAGCAAAACCGGATTGGTTACCTACAGTACTGTTTCTGCAATAAGCAAGAGTGGTGCAGGAGCTGGTTTTGGTATTTATCCAAACCCTGTTCAGAACAAAACTATCAACGTGAAGTTTACGCAAGTTGCCAAGGGAAATTATATTGTTAGCATTTACAACAGTTTGGGCAAGCAAGTATCTACCAAGCAAATACAACATACTGGCGGAACGGCTACCTACAACACAAATATTGATGCTGTTTTACCAACCGGATTATACAAGTTAAGTATCTATCCCACAACAGGTGGTAGCGCTGTTTACACCACTAGTGTATTGGTTCAGAACTAAATAAATCTTTTACTAATAAATAAAAAAGCAGCCCAGTAAAATGGGCTGCTTTTTTATTTGGCTAATCGCTGCATGGGTTGGGTGTTGAACAAATATTGAAGTGGAAACTATGTTGCCTATCCCCCAATAGTTGCCGATGCCTCCGGTCCCCATTGGCCTACCTGCCCCGTTGTGTTTTCCCATCTTGCCCAGTAATACACCATTTTGCCAGCATCAGTACCTACAAATTCCACCATATAAGGCCATTTTGTGCAGTTGCCTACAAACGTCAGGTCGGCAATCCCCTTTGGTTTGCTGCCAATGCACATCCATAGTTGGCAACTTTTTATGCCATCAGGTTTTCCCGAAGTGGCATCTGCCACATCATCCATAAAAGAAATAAGGTGCCTAAATCTCCCGCCCGAATCGATGGTTGTTATTGGCCATGTCTTAGGTTTTGGGTTCTTCGTTTGGCTGTCCCCACGTTGCGTCATGCCCAGCGTATCATAATCTTTTTGTATCATTTTACTTCTCGGAAAGTCGGCGTAAATGCGTCGCATAATCACCATCATCGCCTTGGCAGAAGTGTTCTTTTTCTTCACGATGGTTTTGGTAGATGTTGCATCTTCGGTGGCATCAGGATACACCACTTTCCAAATGGCGTGTTCGTCCAATAGGGCAGTTTCATCATCATCAGAAACACCAAGACGAGTCTTATTATCCGCCAAATATTTAACGCCCACCTCAAAATAGGTATGCAATTTGGCTTCTTCACTCGGAAACGGCAATCTGTTAGGCATATTATTTATTTGAATTGATGTGACAAAAAAGCATTTAAAGGATTGATAAAACAATGGAATCTCTTCTAATAATTGCACAAGCTACGCTTAAATATATTAGCCGCCCGTTTTATTAATTGACTAGCCATTTTGCCGAAATCAGTTTCAAGGTGTTAACACCATATTTTGTGGTGCCAACACCTTATTTTATGGTGTTAACACTTAACTTTAAGGTGTTGACACCTTTGTTTAGGGTGTTAACACCAATGTTTGCAGTGCTAGCACCTTTCTTTGTGGTGTTAGCACCATTGTTTGTGGTGCTAACACCACAGGATAGATTCAGTCGCAAAAAAAACATATTCAGTGGGTAAATCATTGAAGGGTTTGATAAGAGAGAAGCTTTTGCCTATAAGTTTTTTTGACTATAAATGGATTTGATCAGATCTGAATGGAAGGATTGTGGAATAACCGTTGCGGTTGTTTGACTTGTTATTACTATACAAATAGATGATTGTGGATAGAATGGTTACAAATCTATTAAAATATGACGCCTGCAACACTTAATCTTTCCTTATTTTGCAGCGATACTATTTTTCTTGCGTATGAAGTTGATTAGCCCAACCATTTCGAGACTGGCACGCATCCGCAACTGGCGCATGGAGCAATGGGTAATTAACCCCATTGCCACACAACGGGATGTGCTGCAGGATTTGGTAACACATGGACAGTTTGCGGAGATTGGCAGGCAATATGGATTTAATAACCTGTTTAGCATACGCGATTTTAAGAAGAATATTCCTATTGTAGAATACGACGATATAAAACCTTTTGTGGATAGGCTGATGCAAGGCGAGAACAACCTGCTGTGGAATACCCCTGTGAATTGGTTTGCAAAAAGTAGCGGTACCACCAGCGATAAAAGTAAGTTTATTCCCATAACAAAGGAAAGCCTGAACGGCTGCCACTATCAGGCATCGAAAGATGTGCTGACGATGTACTATAACTTTAACCCCGACAGCGATTTGCTTACCGGCAGGGGATTGGTGGTGGGGGGCAGCCATCAAATGAGCATCATTAACGAAGATATTCAGTACGGAGACCTAAGTGCCATTTTACTACAGAACGCACCTGTATGGAGTAGCTGGATACGCACGCCCGACCTTTCGATAGCACTACTGGATGAATGGGAAAACAAACTGGAGCAATTGGCACAAAGCACCATCGAAGAAAATGTAACTTCCATATCTGGTGTACCCACCTGGACAATGTTGCTCATTAAACGGATATTGGAAATATCGGGCAAGCAAACCCTGAAAGAAGTGTGGCCTAATTTGGAGCTGTACATTCATGGTGGGGTTTCTTTTTTGCCTTATCAGGAACAATTCAACCAGTTGGTAGGAGAGGGGGTTCATTACATGGAAATATACAATGCAAGCGAAGGTTTTTTTGCTGCGCAAGACAGTCCGGATGCTGATGGAATGCTTTTGTTGCTGCAACATGGTATTTTTTATGAGTTTATGCCCATAGAAGAATATGGTAGTGCCTATCCAAATACCATCGGACTAAAAGATGTGGAGATTGGTGTACAATACGCATTGGTGATAAGTACAAACGGGGGGCTGTGGCGTTACTTGGTGGGAGATACCATCCAATTTACAACCACGTACCCTTTCAGGATAAAGGTTACGGGGCGGTTAAAACACTTTATCAATGCCTTTGGCGAAGAGGTGATGGTGGATAATACAGATAGGGCCATTGCGATAGCCAGTAAAAAAGAAGAGGCAATAGTGCTGGATTATACAGTAGCCCCTGTGTATTTTAGCGAAGGCAATAATGGTAGCCATGAGTGGCTGATAGCATTTGAGAAAGAACCTAATTGTATTGATGCCTTTAGGTATGAACTGGATTGTGCGCTAAAAACGTTGAATAGCGACTATGAGGCAAAACGGCATAAGGACATTGCTTTGAGGATGCCGATCATTAAATCCTTGCCCAAAGACACGTTTAATAAATGGCTATTCAGTAAAGGAAAGCTGGGTGGGCAACACAAAATTCCCCGTTTGAGTAACGATAGGAAGTTGATAGAAGAAATATTGGCATTTGCTAAAGTGAACGGATAGCAGGTTGCAGGTTTCAGGATACAAGTTGCTGGTTACAAGTTACAAGTTACCAGAAACCAATAACCAGAAACCAGAAACCATTATCTGTTTAAACAAAATTAATTAGGATGCAAATTGCAAGTTTAATAAAACATTTGGAGGCGTTTGCCCCACCTGCCTATCAGGAAAGTTATGATAATAGTGGGCTGATATTGGGTAATGCGAGTTGGGAATGTAGCGGTGTATTATGTTCGCTCGATGCAACGGAAGCAGTTGTTTTGGAAGCGGTGGCAAAAGGATGCAACCTGATTGTAGCACACCATCCGATAATATTCGGGGGACTGAAAAAGATAACCGGGAGGAATTATGTGGAGAATACGGTAATTGCCGCCATAAAGAATGATGTTGCCATTTATGCCATCCATACAAACTTGGATAATGTTATTGCCGGCGTGAACAATGCTATGGCCGATGCCTTACACCTTACCGATAGGAAAGTGCTTGTTCCTAAAAAGAATATGTTGGCAAAGCTTATCACGTTTATTCCTGTAGATCATTTTCAGAAAGTGGAGCAGGCTTTGTTTGATGCAGGCGCAGGTAATATTGGCAATTATAGCGAAGTAAGCTTTTCGGCAGAGGGATTGGGTGCTTATAAGGCAAATGAAAAAGCCAATCCATTTATGGGAGAAAAGGGTGTTCGACATAGGGAAGCCGAACGCAAACTGGAGGTTATTCTATCTCTTCATTTGCAAGGTAAAGTTGTAAAGGCATTATTGGAAGCACATCCTTATGAAGAGGTGGCTTATGATATTATTCCCCTTGCCAATGAAGATAATCAAGTGGGAAGTGGGTTGATTGGTAGTTTGCCAAAACCAGTTAATGAAAAGGAATTCTTATCAATATTAAAAGATACTTTTGGCTTGGAAGTAATAAAACATACAACCTTGCTTGAAAAACCTGTGCAGCGGGTGGCACTTTGCGGTGGCGCAGGAAGCTTCATGATTAAGAACGCAATCGGTGCTGGAGCAGACATATATATAACAGGAGATGTTAAATATCATGAGTTTTTTGATGCCAATAGCAGGCTGGTAATAGCGGATATTGGGCATTGGGAAAGTGAGCAATTTACTGTTGATTTATTAATTGATATTATAAAGTCTAAATTTCCTACTTTTGCCGTCCTAAAAAGTGAGTCCCGTACAAACCCTGTTAGATATTTTCTGTAAGTAACTATGGTACTTGCTTTAGGGAGTGGAAATAAAGTTTCATCATAAACATCATACAAATACAATGGCTGTAGTTAAGGATTATTCAGTTGAAGAAAAATTAGTAGGCTTAATAAAGCTTCAGAAAGTAGATACAAAGCTTGATCAATTAAAGATCTTAAGAGGCGAATTACCAATGGAAGTAAGTGACCTTGAAGATGAAATACAAGGTTTGCATGCACGCAGGACAAGGATTGAAGAAGAAATAAATGGCATTACTGAGTTTATTGATGGCAAGAAAGAATTTATAAAAGATGGAGAAGCTACTTTGGCAAAGTACGAAAAACAATCAGACAATGTAAAAAACAGTCGTGAGTTTGAGGCTTTGAACAAGGAAATAGAAATGATGCAACTTGAAATAAAACTTGCGGAAAAGCACATTAGGGACGCAAACGAAGAACTAGGTGACAAAGCCAAAGCATTAGAAGTTTCTAAAAAACAAATTGCCGTTAAGGAAGGTGTATCAACGCACAAGAAAAGTGAACTTGAAAAGATTATCGCTGAGACAGAAATAGAAGAAAAAGAATTGGTAAAGCTATCTGTTGACGCAAGAGCTACTGTTGATGAGCGTTTATTATACAGTTACGATCGTATCCGTAGAAATTATCGCAACGGATTATCTGTTGTTCCAGTAGAAAGAGATGCTTGTGGTGGTTGTTACAATGCGATCCCTCCTCAACGTCAGAGTGAGATCAGGTTGCACAAAAAGATAGTTGTTTGCGAAAACTGCGGCAGGATATTGATTGACTCTGATTTGAATGACAGCGTTGAAGTGAAATAATTAGTTCAATCTAATTCCCAATAAATTGTAAAGATTACAAATTAGAGAGCTGCATTTAGTAGCTCTCTTTTATTTTCGTCCAATGGCTAAAAGATATATCGCTTCCGTAGTGTTTTTATTTTTTTCAGTTGTATTAAAAGCTGAGAAGGTTTATGAATTTAACTCTACATGCCAACAAGCCTATCAAGAAATAATTAAACTCAAAATTAATAATGGTATTGCGCTCATAGAGAAAGCCAAACAGCAAAATCCCAATAATTTAATTCCCATATTTCTAGAAAATTATGTTGACTTGGTAAGCCTCTTTTTTAATGAGGATGCTGCTGAATATGCCATAAAGAAACCTAGACTTAATGAACGTATAAAACTTTTGGAAGAGGGGCAGCAGAACTCTCCTTTTTATAGATATTGCTTGAGTACTGTTTATGTACAAAAAGCATTTATTGAAATAAAGTTTGCCGAAAACTGGCGCGCAAGCTGGGATATAAGAAAAGCCTATATTTTAGTAAAGGATAATAAAAAGCTATTCCCCACATTTGCGCCAAACGACCTTATATATGGCAGCCTTCAAACTGTTATAGCAACAATTCCAAGTGGCTATTCCTTTTTTGCAAATTTGGTTGGCCTAAGCGGTACTATGGATGAGGGAATGACCCTTCTTAGAAACATAGCTTATAGCAATGATCCGTATGCAAAACTGTTTAGTAGCGAGAGTGCCCTTACTTATTGCTATTTGGCCTATCATATTGCCAATAAGAAAGCTGATGTATTTAATTTTATTCAGTCGAGGAAATTAGATTTGGTAAACAATCACCTGATGGCTTATATGGCAGCAAATCTTGCCATTACCGATAAACGGATTGATATGTCAAGGAGTATTATTCTTGATAGAAACAAATCGACAGAGTATTACAATCTGCCAATTTGGGACTATGAGATGGCTTTCATTAAGCTATATCATTTAGAAACGCAAGAGGCTGCCAGTTATTATGAGGGGTACTTGGCTAGGTTTAAAGGTAACTTTTATGTTAAAGACACTTACTTAAAGCTTAGTTGGTGCTATTATTTGGAAGGAAATACAAAAGCTGCTGAAGCTGCAAGGCAGAATATCTTGAAAAAAGGTAGTACTGATACAGATGCTGATAAGCAAGCATTGAAAGATGCAAAAAGCGGCGTTTGGCCAAATATTGCTTTATTAAAAGCTAGAATGCTTTCTGATGGGGGATATTATCAGGAGGCATTAAATATGCTTACGGGAAAAACAGGGAATAGTTTTACAACTGATGCTGATAAATTAGAATATCAATATAGACTGGGGAGAATTTATGATGACTTAGGTAAGAATGACGAAGCAATTAGGTATTATACTGTTGCTATAACTTTGGGTTTAAATAGTAAAGAATACTATGCAGCAAGAGCTGCACTACAGGTAGGTGAGATTTATGAAAGAGAATCCAAGAAGAAGTTAGCAATTGATTTTTTTGAGAAATGCCTTAGTATGAAGAATCATGAATACAAGAATTCCTTAGATCAAAAAGCAAAGGCAGGAATTGAAAGATGCGGGAATTAGTCATTCAACTGCATGGCCTTAAAAAAAGACGCTTATGAACTTTAGTATATTTAATATAAATGACATTCTCACAGTCACTTTCACGCTATTTGCCGTGATAGATATTGTTGGATCTATTCCATTATTAATTTCATTAAAGGAAAAGATGGGCGGTATAAAGTCTGCACAGGCTACCCTTGTTTGCGGAATATTAATGATTATGTTCTTGTTTTTTGGCAAAAATATTTTGCAGATATTGGGACTGGATGTAAAATCATTTGCCGTGGGGGGATCAATAGTTATCTTTTTGCTTGGATTGGAAATGGTTTTAGGCCATGAGATATTCAAGGCAGATAAGGATGGAAAATCGGGCAATGTTGTACCCATTGCATTTCCTGTAATAGCTGGTAGTGGCACACTAACTACCGTAATGAGCCTGAAAGCAAACTATGAAGAATGGGTTATAATGATAGGCATCCTCATAAACCTTGTATTTATATACATTGGTCTTCGTTCACTCCAAGTGATAGAACGTTTTTTGGGACCGGCAGGATTGCTGGCTGTCCGCAAATTCTTTGGGGTAATTCTGTTAGCAATCTCCGTTAAGATTTTCAGTAAGAATATTTCTGTAATTGGCAGATAAAACAACTTTATTTTCCTTTTCTTCGAGAATTCATTTCCTCTTTTTTATCTTATTATAACCGGTAATTAAAAAAGTTTCTTTTGTAAAAACGGGAATGTAATTTAAACTGTGTCAATTGCAATTGGGGCTTTCGGCCCCTTTCCTTCTTTTAGGGCCATGGCCCTAAAAGAAGGAAAGGGGGCGAAATTTTTTTAGCAAAGTTTC
>JANYEU010000213.1 GCA_025362915.1 Chitinophagaceae bacterium
CACTTTCAGATCACTTCCCATTGCGGCCAATTTGCCAACACCCGTATTTCTTATCTTTGTAACACTTACTGTTATCATTATAATTATTTAAAAAAGTTAAATTAAATCTGTTTTATTCTTATCAAATCAAATCAAAACATACCAACAGAATGCATCTACGTTACAAATGTCATCGGTTGTCGATACCCGTGCCATCGGTAGTCACATAAATGTCATCGGTTGTCGATACCCGTGCCATGGGTAGTCACATAAATGTCATCGGTTGTCGATACCCGTGCCATGGGTAGTCATATAAATGCCATCGGTTGTCGATACCCGTGCCATTGGTAGTCATATAAATGTCATCGGTTGTCGATACCCGTGCCATTGGTAGTCATATAAATGTCATCGGTTGTCGATACCCATGCCATCGGTAGTCACATAAATGCCATCGGTTGTCGTTACCTGTGCCATCGGTAGTCATATAAATGCCATCGGTTGTCGATACCCGTGTTTTTGTAACCGTAAAAAAAAACTAAACTGGCGGTTGAAAAGAAGATTGTGCAGGATAAACCGTGCCTGTGCAGAGAGAAAGAAGGTGAGAGATAACTTCTACTTAATAAGTCAGTAAGACACGAACTGGGGCGTGGGAAAGAACTAAAATTGAAAGCAAATCACAACTTCCTACCTCCAACTGGTACAGGAATATTGGAAAACAGGCAACTCAAGCATGACTTACTTGGTGATATTTTGTTTGGTTAAGTGTTCTCCTTGGAAATTAATTAAGTAATAAAATCTATCCATTCTATATTATTTTAATGATATAGAACAATTATTTTAGAATATTACCACTATAGAGTAAACTATTTCGTTTTCGATTGGTCTGTTATAAAAATAATTGTAATAAATATGAAAAGAATGCTATTGAAGAAAATCTTAGTTGCAGCAAGCGTAATAATT
Source organism: Chitinophagaceae bacterium (assembly GCA_025362915.1). Lineage (GTDB taxonomy): Bacteria > Bacteroidota > Bacteroidia > Chitinophagales > Chitinophagaceae > Parasediminibacterium. The sequence continues at coordinate 940 of JANYEU010000213.1, forward strand.
GGGGTATCAAACAGTATTAATGCCCAAACTGCTTTGCCAATTGTATCTGGGCCTTACAATCCAAATGATACATCCACCTTTAGACAATACAAATGCCCGGAATGGTTTAGGGATGCCAAATTTGGTATCTGGGCACACTGGGGGCCACAAGCTGTGCCACGACACGGAGATTGGTATGCAAAAAAGCTATATCAACAAGGGAGTGGAGACAATAAGTATCATGTAAAAACTTATGGGCACCCATCTACGTTTGGTTATAAGGATATTATTCCACTATGGAAGGCGGAGAAATGGGATCCTGAATACTTGATGAAATTATATAAGAAGGCAGGGGCCAAGTACTTTGTAAGTATGGGTAGCCACCATGATAATTTCTTTTTGTGGAAATCAAAAATACACCGTTGGAATGCGGTAGAAATGGGGCCTCACAAAGATGTGGTAGGCATTTGGCAGGCTGCGGCAAAGAAAGAAGGCTTGCACTTTGGCGTATCTGAACATTTGGCTGCTAGTTATACTTGGTTTCAAACAAGTCGTGGAGCAGATACTTCTGGCGAATTTAAAGGCGTTCCTTATGATGGTAACGACCCAGCTTATTCCGACTTATACCACACTAAAGCTGCGCAAAACGATAAAGCTTGGATAACTACAAGTAAGGAGTGGGCAAAAGAATGGTTTGATGATGTGAAGGAATTGGTAGATACCTATCATCCCGATTTATTGTATTCTGATAGTAAACTTCCATTTGGAGATACCGGCAGGGCTATGTTGGCCAACTATTATAATGGCAACCTATCGGCTAATCATGGTAAGATGCAGGCGGTATATAATTATAAAGGGATGCCGGCAGATGGAACTTATGTAAAAGATATAGAGCGTGGTGTAAATGATGGCATTGCACCATTTCCTTGGCAAACAGATACCTCTATTGGCGATTGGTTTTACAGTACGGGACAAAAGTATAAGAGTGCTTTGGAAATTATTCAGCTATTAGTGGATATTGTGAGCAAGAACGGAAACCTTTTAATCAATATAGTTCAAACACCAGAAGGGGATATTGAGCAGGATATGCTAAACACATTGGAAGATCTTGCCACTTGGACATCGGCTAATGGGGAAGGCATCTATGGTTCCCGTCCTTGGAAAGTATATGGAGAAGGCCCTTCTACTGCTGCCAACCAAGAGAAAGGACATTTTGGTGGATTGAAAGATGTACGTAAGTATCAATCAACCGATTTTAGATTTACCACTAGCAAGAATGGTAAAACTATATATGCATTTGAATTGGAACAACCTTCTACCGACATTAGCATCGTATCTTTTGGCAAGAATGCCAAGTTAGAGACTAGAACCATTGCTTCTGTTAAGCTATTAGGTAGTGATGAAAAGATTAAATGGGCGCAGAACGATGATGCTTTGGTAATAACTAAACCAGCAACATTGCCCAAATGGCAAACTTTGGCTTTTAAAATTGAATTTAAGAAATAG
>JANYEU010000240.1 GCA_025362915.1 Chitinophagaceae bacterium
TTCAACCAAAATTTTATTCCATTTGCTAGATAATATGTTTGGGGCAAAAAATATTCTTCTTGGGTTGAAATATATTTTAGTGATGATATAAACATTTTATGTGGGTTGAAATATATTCTTCGTGGCTTGAAATAAAATATGTTAGGGGCAGAATATATTCTTCGTGGCTTGATATATATTGTCCGTGGGATAATAATATTTAATGTGGGTTGAAATATATTATCCGTGGGCTAAAATACATTTTTAAGCAATCTGAGTATTCTGATTTTAAGTTGATTGATAATAAAAATCAAGTGAAAAGGAATTTCATTCAGGACAATTCAATAGATAATCTTTACTAATGATTTTCCACTTTATAACATTATCATTACTATTCAGCCTAGCCTTATCACATCCCATATTCCCTCGCCTTAAAAGGTTGTTTAAAAAACTGATCCACCTTCTTGGTGAATTCATTGGTATGTTCAATCAAGGTAGGGTGTGACCTGAGTTTGGTACTACCCACAAATAAGCCTTCGTGATGTTCTGGTAAATCTTTATGGTATGTTCAAGGTTAATAAGGTCATGATCGCCACTGATGATGAGCGAAGGGCAATTGATTTTATGCAATTCACTCAACGCGATATTGGGTTGCAGCCAATCGAGCATGAATATCTTCCAATCATTCTTTTCCTTGGCTGTTGTAAACTTTGTTGAATGGAGAGAATCATAATACCGCTGTTCACCTATCCATAAAGAAGGCAATAATGCCGTTGAATCTGGCCAAAGGTTTGCCCCTGTACTTGCCAATTTAATTACTTTGTCGGGATGTCTGATGGCGAGTGACAAGGCAACTATCCCGCCATCGCTCCACCCAATTACGTACGCAGTATCTATGTGTAGTTTGTTTAATAGTACCGCATTATCATCTGCCATCATATCAAAACTCAATGAATCTGCCGGGTCGGTAGATTTTCCTTGTGCCCTGCTATCCACTGCAATCACCCTGTATTGTTCGGAAAAGTAAGGTATGATGCTGCCCATAGAATGTATGCTGCCACCATTGCCGTGTATCAATAACAAAGGCTTGCCAGTCCCATATTCTTCCACATAAATGTTTATGCCGCGTACCGTGTAATATTTCCCGACTGCCTTATTATTTCCATAATTAACCTTGGTTTGGGAACTGACTGGTTTAGTCAACACAAAAAGTAAGAGAAGAAGTAATATCCGTGGCATTGCTAAAGATTTAATTGTTAGGTGTTTTGTGTGTAATGCTTTCAAAAATAAGGAAAGTGGTTTGTATTAGATATGTATCATTAATTATCAATATAGACAACCTTAAGGGATGAGTTTTTTTAATCCGTTATACTAAATTAATATTATTAAAGCTAAAATAAATTATTTAGAATAATGAAAAAAAATGATTATCCATAGTATCGGGCAATAGTAGGGAAGATTATTTTGATTGAAGGCTGGATTATATTGGGACAGGAGACAAATAAAAAAGCTACCCCTTGTTAGAGATAGCTTTAAAGCTTGTAGAGCGTACGGGAATCGAACCCGTTATTCCTCCGTGAAAGGGAGGTGTATTAACCGGTTTACCAACGCTCCTTGTTTTTCGGAGTGCAAATATAGGAGGCTGGAGATTCATAGCCAAGAAAATTTTGAATTTTGTTTTGGAAGCTTGGAAATAAAATGTGGATAGTATGCTTAAAAGGGTAATAAACAGTGTTAATAACTCGGGTTATTATTAGTTTGCTAAAACGCTTGCCATCCTTATAGGCGTTCCAAAGTCTAAAGTTGATAGTTCGGGTTTATATAAGAAAAAGGCAGTTGGGTAGGTAATACTTCCTGACTGCCTCTTTTCTTTCAACTATCGACTTTTGACTTAATAACATATCATTTTTTTCATTCAAATCATTTAATCATTGGTATAAGTTACTTTTGCTGCCGATAAATAATATAGATGAAGAAGACGCACATAATAATGTTGGTGTTAATAGTAGTGGCCATAACCGTTTTGATAAGTTTTACAGGAAATCTGACCACTTATGAAACAATTGCTTCGGCAAAACAAAAGGAAGGGAAGTTTGTGAACCTTATAGCCAAGCTGGATAAGACACAACCAATGGAATACGATGCGGCAAAAGATGCCAACTACCTTGCCTTTACCGCGATAGATACATTGGGTAATACGGTGAAGGTTGTTTACCACAATACCAAGCCTGCCGATATGGAGAAAAGTGAACGTATTGTGCTGAAAGGAAAGATGGAGGGCGATCATTTTGAGTGTAAGGACATCCTATTAAAATGCCCTAGCAAATATAAGGATGATGCCTCTGCCGCATCCAAGGCAGCACAAGCGGCAGGAGAGGCTTCTACTGGTGGATATACAAGTGCCGACAGCTTGGCTTCCAAGAAAGCAAGCTATTAAACTTATCATCCCCGCACACTGTTACAATAAACATTTATGATATTGAAAATGAATGGTCGGGGTTTAGCGACAGCAGAGCCAACTATCATTTCATTCATTCATTCAAATCATTTAATCATAATTAGTAAAAACAATTCATGCACTATTTAGGGGAACATTTATTACCGGGTCAGATAGGTCATTTCTTCGCCATACTTTCTTTCATAGCTTCCTTACTTGCAACCATTTCTTTCTTTTGGTCTAATCATCTTCAGTCGGATGGGCTAACCATCAATGCCGAAAAGCGCAGTTGGCTATTGTTTGCCAGGGCTTGTTTCTTGGTAGAAACCATCTCGGTGTTGATTGTATTTACCACGCTTTATTACATCATCTCCCATCACCTTTTTGAGTACAAATATGCTTGGGAACACAGCGATAAGGGCTTGCAGGTAGAATACTTGTTGAGTTGTTTTTGGGAAGGGCAGGAAGGAAGCTTCATGCTGTGGAGCTTTTGGAACTGTGTACTTGGATGGGTACTGATATGGCGTGCAAAAGAGTGGGAAGCAGGTACGTTGATGGTTATCAGCTTTGCACAGTTCTGTTTGGCCAGTATGTTGGTTGGTTTTTACTTCTTTAGTGCCAAATTGGGTAGCAGTCCGTTTTCCTTATTGCGTCACGAAGGAATATTGGATAGTGCACCCATCTTTCAAGATGTTATAAATGGTGGATTGCGCAGCGATTACCTTACATTGATAAAGGATGGACAGGGGCTGAACACACTATTACAAAACTATTGGATGGTGATACATCCGCCCATATTGTTCCTCGGCTTTGCCAGTACAATTGTGCCTTTTTCATTTGCCATAACAGGATTAATAAATAAGAACCATGACTGGGTGAAGCCTGCCTTACCTTGGGCTGGGTTTAGTGGTGGAATTTTATGTCTAGGAATTATGATGGGTGCTGCTTGGGCCTACGAAAGCTTGAGCTTTGGTGGCTATTGGGCCTGGGATCCTGTGGAGAATGCATCGCTGGTGCCATGGTTGGTAATGGTGGCTGGCTTGCATGTAAACATGGTTTATAAAACAACGGGATATAGCCTTCGCAGTAGCTACCTGTTTTATTTACTTAGCTTTTTGTTGATATTGTATTCCACTTTCCTTACCCGTAGTGGCATATTGGGGGACACATCGGTACATGCCTTCACCGATTTGGGCATGAACACGCAACTACTTTTTTTCCTGTTGATATTTGTTATTCCGGCTCTTACGTTATATACCATCAGATACAAAGGAATACCCACCATTTATAAGGAAGAAAGTACCTATAGCCGCGAATTTTGGATGTTTATTGGTGCATTGGTGTTGTTTTTGGCAGCCATGCTGATCATTATCAAGACCTCTGTTCCTGTTTATAATAAGGTATTTGATCAAAAGGTTGCCCCTTCCGAAAACCCTGTATATGCGTACAATCAGGTACAGGTATTTGTGTGCATTATTGTTGGTATTCTTACGGCAATGACACAATACCTGAAATATAAGGATACGCCAAAGGGTGCATTTAGCAAAAAGATTTGGTTACCTACTGCCATTGCATTGATAATAAGTGTGTTGGTAAGTGTTTTTGGGAACATCAATTATAACAGTAAGGGAGTAGGTTATTTGGCTGCAATACATGTTGCCATTTTTGCGGCCATCTATACATTGGTAGCCAATGCGGGTTATATATTGCTGGGATTGAGTGGCAAGATAAAAGCTGCGGGCGCATCTGTGGCACACGTAGGCTTTGGATTGGTATTGGTGGGGATCTTGATTTCTTCTAGTAAAAGGACGGTATTGAGTTGGAACACAACGGGTATATCTGTATTTGAAAAAGATAAGAGAGAAGATCCTGCCGAAAATATTACCCTTTTTAAGGGCTTGCCAACAGACATGGGCAAGTATATGGTGACGTATGCCAAGGATACTTTTAATGAGAAACAACGCAAACGTTTCTTTGAAATTAAGTTTGTATCAAAAAGCAACCTGCAAGAGCAGTTTTCGCTATACCCAGACTTGATAAAGAATAACAAGGGCATGGAAGGTTTTGCAGCCAATCCCTCAAGCAAACATTATTGGTACAAGGACATCTTTGTTTATATATCCTCCTATAAAGAAAACAATGCTTCCGATACCTCTCAATTTGTAAGCAGGCCTGTAACCGTTGGCGATACTCTCTTTTACAGTAGTGGGTTGATGATTTTGCATAAGGTAGAAGTTAATCCTGCTGATAAGAAAGAACGCATTAAGGAAGGGGAGAATTCCATCTTCATGGATATGGAAGTGATTTCTAAGGATGGAAGGAGATATAAGGCTTTTCCAGGTATTGCCGTAAAAGGAAACGAATTGCGTAACCTGCCTGATAGTGTTGTTTCACAGAATCTTATCTTGCAATTCAATAAGGTATTAGATCAAGAACATGGTAAACTGGAATTGGGGGTGAAGGAAAGCACAGCCATTACTGACCTTGTAACGCTAAAAGTATATGAGTTTCCAATGATAATAGTGTTGTGGATTGGTGTATTGGTTACCGTGTTCGGTTTCTGGATGTCTGTCTACCAACGGGTGACTAAAAGGGGGACTAAAAAGATTTAAAGCCAATTCCCAATGTTTCGGAAGTTTCTACTTGCATACAGACAATTGCAATTTTACCGTAAGGCATTAGATAGCAAGGGGCATGGTACTCATTCTCCCTTTGTGTATACTTTTATTACCGAGGTGTTGAATGATGATAGATTTTTTTATGCTTATGAAGATATTGGGGTTCTAAAAAAACAACTGCTGAAAGACAAGACAAGGGTCAATTACAAAGGCAAAGAAACAAGTGTAGGCGAGCTTGCCAAGCAATCACTACTAGATAAATACAACCAATTGCTTTTTAGGATTGTATCCTATTACGAACCCAAAAATATAGTAGAGATAGGTACTTCTTTAGGTTTATCAACAGCTTACCTTGCTTCGCCCGATGCAAGTATAAAAGTATTTTCTACAGAAGAGAATGTAGAATTGGCTTCTATTGCAAAGCAAAATATCGAAGAGCTATCGTTGGCTAATATTCAAATTAAGCCATCAGCAGGAAACTGGTTTAGCCATACCCAAAAACAAGAAAAACAGTACGGATTGATCTTCATCAATCAAACTGATGAAGACCTATTTCAAGTGTTTTTAAAACTATCTGCCCTAATAAATGAAAATACGATTGTTGTTTTTCGGGAGATAAACCAAGATTTAGAAACATCTAAATCTTGGGATTTGATTAAATCCAGCCTATCGACAACGATTTCGATTGAATTATTCCAACTTGGTTTAGTCTTTTTCAGGAAAGAACAATTAAAAAAACAACATTTTGCCATACGTTTTTAGTACTTTCGCCCCCGTTCGAGAAAATTACTTCTTAATAAAACATTCAAATCATTTTAATGACAGCAGGTATTTTAAAAGAACCGCAAGGAGAAAATAGGGTTTCGCTATTGCCAGAACAAGCAGCCACGCTAATTAAAAAAGGCGTTACAGTGCTGGTGGAAGACGGTGCAGGTGATGCATCTTTCGCTAATAATGACACCTACCTTGAGAAAGGGGTTAAGGTTGTAAGCCGTTCAGAGGTTTTGCAACAGAGCGATATGGTGTTCTCTATTCAGTTATTAACTTCGGCTGATGAGGCATTGTTGAAGCCCAATGCAGTATTGCTCGGCGTGTTTCAACCATTATTCCAATTTAAGGCAATGCAAAATTGGAGTGCAAAAGGATTGACCACTTTTAGTTTGGATATGTTGCCCCGTACTACAAGGGCACAGGCGATGGATGTGTTGAGTAGCCAGGCAAACATTGCAGGTTATAAAGCTGTATTGACTGCCGCCAACCTGTTCCCACGTTATTTCCCAATGTTCATGACTGCCGCAGGTAGCATTCCTCCTGCCAAAGTGTTGATATTGGGTGCTGGTGTTGCTGGCTTGCAAGCCATTGCAACTGCAAAACGTTTGGGTGCTGTTATTGAAGTTTTCGATACAAGACCTGCCGTTAAAGAAGAGGTGATGAGCCTTGGGGCAAAGTTTGTAGAAGTGGAAGGTGCGGCCGATGCTAGTAAAGCGGGTGGTTATGCAGTAGAGCAATCGGAAGAATACAAACAAAAACAACAACAAAAACTAGCTGAATCAGCTGCAAAAGCGGATATAGTTATCACTACTGCACAAATACCGGGTAGAACTGCTCCAATATTATTGACAGAAGCCATGTTGGATAATATGAAAGCTGGTAGTATCATTATAGATATTGCCTCTGCAACAGGTGGTAATACACCATTTACAAAGAACAATGAAACCATTGTAAGAAAAGGGGTGACCATTTATGGTAACAGTAACCTGCCTAGTACAATGGCTTTTGATTCCAGCAAACTTTATGGCAAGAATGTACTTAACTTCTTGCAACTGATCCTTACCAAGGAAGGTGAAATAAACCTAAACTTTGAAGATGACTTGGTAAAGGGAAGCTGCATCACTTTTGGTGGCAACATTGTAAATGACAGGGTGAAAGCACTACTTTAGTGATTAGTTGTTAGTGATTAGTATTTAATAATCAATCGCTAAACTTCAATTGCTAAACATTAATTGGTCATCATTATAAATTAATAATTAAACATTAAAAATGGAATACATCCTCAATTTGATAAGAAGCAATCAAGAAATCATCTACATCGTCATCCTGATGATATTCTTGGGTATTGAAGTTATTGGTCGTGTACCAAGCGTATTGCATACTCCACTGATGAGTGGTGCCAACGCAATACACGGTGTGGTAATTATTGGTGCCATCATTGTAATGGGTGAAGCAACAGAAATAGTTGCACTGGTTTTGGGTTTCTTGGCTGTAGTATTGGGAACCTTGAACGTGGTTGGGGGCTTTGTCGTTACCGACAGGATGCTTGAAATGTTCAAGAAAAAGAAATAAAAGGTTGCTATAAAGACACCAAGGCAGAAAGAAACACAAAAGTGGTGTAAACACTAACTACTTAATATTAAACATTAATCGCTTAAAATGGAACTGAACATACTTACAATTTGCTACCTGATAGGATCAATAACATTTATATTGGGTTTAAAGATGCTTTCTAATCCTGCTACCGCGCGCAAGGGTAACCTTATTGCTGCGGGTGGTATGGCTATCGCCATTGCGGGAACCATCTTTTTATATAAGGGACATGATGGCGAAGGACTACACAACTACGCATGGATATTTGGCGGACTAGCCATTGGTACATTGGTTGGCTTCATGGCTGCCAAGAAGGTAAAAATGACTGCCATGCCAGAAATGGTGAGTCTTTTTAATGGTATGGGTGGTGCTTGTGCCGGTTTGATTTCTATCATTGAATATGGCAGGGCTTCTGCCGATTTTGGTTCAGGGGCAACCATGCACGGTAAATTGATTACCATATTTTTAGGATTAATCATCGGTTCTGTTTCTTTTGCAGGTAGTATGGTGGCTTGGGGCAAATTGAACGGAAAAGTAAAAGACTTCTCTTTCCCTGGTCAACAAATATTGAATACGTTGATGCTTTTTGTAATGGTTTGCATTGCAGGTTATTTGGTTTTCAACGTTACCCCTGCCAACGCTTGTTGGTTTTATATCATCCTGACGGGTGCTTTGGTATATGGTATCATGTTCGTTTTGCCTATTGGTGGTGCTGACATGCCGGTTGTAATTTCCTTGTTAAACTCTTTTACTGGGGTGGCTGCCGCTTGTGGTGGTTTCCTTTATGGCAATAAGGTAATGCTTACTGGTGGTATTCTTGTAGGTGCTGCGGGTACGTTGTTGACCATTTTGATGTGTAAGGCAATGAACCGTAGCTTATTGAATGTATTGATTGGTTCTTTTGGTGGAAACAAAGCTGGTGGTGCTGCCCTGCAATCTGCTGGCGGCGGTACATATAAAGAGATTTCCATTAGCGATTCTGCCATGGTAATGAGTTATGCCAACAGGGTAATAATTGTTCCTGGTTATGGATTGGCGGTTGCACAGGCACAACACGTTTGTCATGAACTGGAAAAACTATTGGATGAAAAAGGGGTAGAAGTTATCTATGCCATCCATCCGGTAGCGGGTCGTATGCCAGGACACATGAACGTATTGTTGGCAGAAGCTGATGTTAGCTATGATAAATTGATGGAAATGGAAGATGCCAACGACTTGTTCAAGACAACCGATGTGGTATTGATTCTTGGTGCTAATGACGTAGTAAACCCTGCTGCAAAGAACGATCCTGCTTCTCCTATTTATGGTATGCCGATATTGGAAGTAGAATTGGCTAAAACAGTGATTGTAAACAAACGTAGTATGAAACCTGGTTATGCCGGTATTGAGAATGCGCTTTTCTTCCAACCAAAAACATCCATGCTTTTTGGTGATGCGAAGGGCGTATTGCAACAATTGGTTAGTGAGATAAAGAGTTTGTAATAAGATTGATTTTATAAATGAAAGCGGCTGTTCCTTTTGGGGATGGCCGCTTTTTGTTTGGGGATATTCGTATTTACTTTCGAAAATGATTGTCTAGCATAGCTTCATAATCCTCTTTGTTAACATTTTCTTTTTCTTTCCAATCAGCCATGTTTTCATCCAATTGTTTAGCCAATAGCTTCACTGCCAAAGGTTGCATCTGCTTAAAATCTTCTTCCGGCAATGGCTTTTTCAATAACGGCAGCATCATTACCTGTTGCTCGTTGAGCATAGCGGGCATATTTTCATTTGCTATCATAACCTTGAAATTTTGCTATGAAGATACAGCGTTATTGCCTATCCATTAAAATCTATTCTTTGCAATGACAGATAAAAAATCATGCGTATTGCAAAATGAGTGTGAATTTGGGAGTTATAAATATCATCTTGTTGAATCAATACTGATCGGAGTGCAGTAAGAAATAAAGACAATCGAACTTGCAGGGGATAAAAAGCAAGAAAATTGAGGGTAATTGACGTAAAATATTCATCTTTACAATAAGATAAGCTAATTGATTTTCTTGATTAACCCTTCAATTAAATAAATATGTTAACTCTAAAAATAAACTTCCAAACCAAAGATTTGATACTTGAAAGCATTGATGGTATAGCGGAAAAGATTTTCAGAGATATAACTTTAAAAATTAATAGTTCAGAATATAGAATTATCGATTCCGAGTTCTATATCTATACAGAAAGTAGTGAATTTCGAGATCCTCATACTTATGATCCTGACCTACAAAAAGAGTTTTGCAAACTATATTTGCATGCTTCAGGTATAGATTTAACTATAGGTGATGGAAATAATCATGGCGGAATTTTGATTAGAGGTGTAATAAAGTTAAATAAAGATATTTCCATTGAAAATAGAAATGTCTCTGATATAAAAAATGGACCGCAAAATGTTGCAACTGAATTATTTGCAAATCTTTTTCCTTTAAATGTTTCTATAAAAAACGAGATAACATTAATTGAAAGTCAAGGACAAAATCTAATTCATTACCCAAGTGAATATGTTAAGACTAAACGCGTCGGGTTAAGACCGAAGAAGAATGATATAGAAGACTATTTCATGAATATTCCTTTACGCTATATAGTTCTTTACCCAAAATTTTTCAATAAAAATCAAACAATTCAAGGTGGGGATGGCATAAGGAATAAAAAGATAATTAATGGAGATATGACGGTAGATGAAGCAAGAAAGATATTAAATCAAGCACTATGATAACAGACCAACAATCCAACTTTCTTTATCTATCAGAGTGGTTGCCTGAATATCATCCTATCTTTTATCAAGAATTTGAAAAGATATTACAAGCGCATAATATTAGTTATGTACTCTTGAAACACACAAATGATATATGGGCAGTTGATTTTATGCCCATCCAAATAGAAAAGGACAAGTTTGTGCAGTTTGTTTACAAACCAGATTACCTTGTAAATAATAAAAAGAACCATAAGTATATCACTGATGCTTCCCTTGCTTGTGAGGCAATAGATATTTACCCAATGAAGTCTGACATCATATTGGACGGAGGCAATTTGATAAGAACAAAAGACAAGGTATTAATGACTGAAAAAGTCTTCAAAGAAAACAAGCAACTAAGTAAAAAAGAAGTAAAAAAACAATTGAAAGAAGCATTTGAAGTGGATAATCTCTTTTTTGTTCCATTTGAAACTGATGATAAAATTGGGCATATAGATGGGATGATTAGATTTATTGATGATAACACGGTTTTGATAAATGACTATTATTTTGATAAATCAAGTTTCCCTAGGTCATTGAAAGCTGCATTGAGAAAGGCTAAGTTAGATTGGGTTGTACTACCGTACAGTCCCGTTTATGATACTAAATCTCACAGTGCAAAAGGGTTTTATATAAACTATTTGCAAATGAGTCAGTGTATAATAATGCCAACTTTTAATAGTACTTATGACGATGAAGCATATAAGGTTTTGCAACACGTATTTAAAGGAAAAAAAATAGTAACGGTTGATAGTAAAGAAGTTGCAAAAGAAGGTGGTGTTTTGAATTGTATTACTTGGAATGTTTTTAAATGAAAGAAAGACTTCCTTTTAAGTAAAATCTTCTCCTATTACCCCTCTCTTAGTATCAAATAAACCTCGCTTATTTTTATTCTCAATTTACTTGTGTCCTAACGATAGCTCAACGAAGGGAATTGGCATCCGAACAGCTTTTTGGGTGGTTTTTATTTGGTGGTATGATTTCTTAATGCCTAACAATGACCTGGCAGTGGCCTGATAAAACTTTCCGAAAGCTTAAAGCTTTCGGGAAGTTCATCCGTCATTGCCATTTTGATATGGCATGACGCCCAAACTTTGCTAAAAAATTTATCCCTCTTCCTTCATTTAGGGCCATGGCCCTAAAAGAAGGAAGGGGGATAAATCCCAAATAACCTTGACACAGTTTAAATTACATTCCCGTGCAATCATGCTTCGTAAATGGTGCAATCATGCTTCGTAGATGGTGTAATGATGCTTCGTAGATGGTGTAATGATGCTTCGTAGATGGTGCAATGATGCTTCGTAGATGGTGCAATGATGCTTCGCAGATGGTGCAATGATGCTTCGCAGATGGTGCAATGATGCTTCGCAGATGGTGC
>JANYEU010000187.1 GCA_025362915.1 Chitinophagaceae bacterium
TGATGATTCAAGTACAGCGTTAGTTGATTCAAATCCTTCGTTTGTGGATTCAAATCCGATGTATTTAGACTTAAATACACCGTTAGTGGAGTGCCGAACTGTGTTAGTTGACTTAAATCCTCCATTAGTTGACCTAAATACACCACTTTTAAGGCTTCGGGGATAGTTTTTGGGTTTGAGAGAGGAGGATTCGAATCCAAATAAAGATGGCCAACAAACTTTTGAAAAGCTGTTGACCACTTACATTTCTGCGACAAGTTATTTCTTTACTTCCTAAATAATACTTTCTTATTGGTAAAGTTGAAACTGCCTTCTCCATCAGCCATTGACAAGACACAGATACTGCCGGCAGTAATCTGATTGGTAATGTCAACAGCCACCAAATTGCTACCCTTAGTGGCAACTATCGCTTTGGTACTAATGGTTTTACCTGTAGAAATGTCTGTTATACGTAGGGTGTATGAACGTTGGGCATCGCTTTGGAAGGTTAAAGTAAACCTACCGTTGCTTGGATTAGGGTACACTTGCACCTCTTGGTAAGTGGTAGCAGGGGCAGTAATAATCGTCTTTTCTGCTTTAGAGAAACCGATATTACTAAAGTTGGCATTGAGGGCAGTTGTTGCGCCTGTTGGAATCTCGATAGAGAATATAACAGTTGTAACATCTGACAAATCCATTGAAGCTTCATTCAATGCACTCTTTAAATCGGCAAGACCGATAGAATAATCCTTGCTTTCTACTGCCAAAGGAATTGAGATAGTGTATTGATTATTCCAATTGGCAATTGAATTCTTTAACAGTGTAATCCTTAAGTTGTTACCACCATTGGCAGTAAAGTTCAAGGTTTTGTAACCGTTTAAATCTTGCGTGGCACCACCACCTTTCAATAATTTATAAATGGAAACGTAGGTTGCAGTAGTAGCTTCCACGTGTACATTCCTATATAAAGGCATGTCTGTAGTATAGCTATCGGCAGTGGCATTGCTAACCTTGAAGCTGCTAACAGAAGTGGCATTCTTATCATAATCTATAGACCAGTTCCCATCACTCATATATAAAAGGTCTTGAATATTGCCATTAATGACCATCCTGATGTTGTGTTCGTAAACATCATTTGCATTAATATTAATTACAGAAACACCGTTTGCAGTCATTGTAAAAGGATACACCTTGGTTTGAACAGTTGCATATTCATTTGCCTTTTCATCTATTTCAAAAGTGCCAGCAGTTGCAGTGGATGTATTGTTCAAGGTTAACTGCAAAGTACCGTTGTTTCTTTGTGCGGCCTTAATGTAAGCGGCAGGCAAAACAGAAGGGGTAGCCATTGTTTCTACTGGCGCAATTGCATTTAGTTTCTTTAAAACTTCAATCATCATATCGGTAACCAAGTAAGGAGCCGATGCCCACAATTGGTAGTTGTACATTGTTTCATCTTTCACATAGTCTTTGGTTAACCAGTTTGATTGAAAAGAGAATGTGTTTCTTCCAGCCGCTGTACCAATGCTAAAGCTGGTTGCATACTCAATGTTGCCAGAAGGACGTTTTACCGCATAACGAATAAAAGTCAGGTTTTGTAAGGTAAAGTTTTCTACACTTACTATTTGAGAACCCCTCAATCTGTCGCAAACAGGCTTTGTGTGTGCATATACCGCCCCGATAGATTTGGTGGCAAATGCTACAGCCTTGCAAGATGAATCCTTTACAAAGTCGATTGAGTTAACATCTGTAGCATTTGTAAAGCTGGTAATATCTGTAGGAGAAGTTACGTAAGCAGTATAACCGCTATCATAAACCCTTTCAGGCATGATGCTGGAAATAGTTACATTATTGATGGACACGGGTGTGGTTACACCAAAAGTTGCATACTTGCTTTGGTTAATAACTTTAGGCATCAAAGCATAATTAACAGCCATATTGCCAATAGTTTTGTATTTGTTCAACATCCTTTTACCAATGATGTCACCCAAGCTTTTACTTTCCAATCCGCCAGAATTACCAGAATAAACCACATTGCCATCTGCCACCAAACTAGGGATGCTATCGTTATGTTCTACAGAACTCCTTGCGTTTACGGTGGCATAAAACAATACATCATTAAAGTCATTATCGCATTGGGCATCGTCCCTTCTTGTATCTTCAAAACCA
>JANYEU010000259.1 GCA_025362915.1 Chitinophagaceae bacterium
CAAAGGCTTTCCTTAAATAATTAGAAAACCCTTTCGTAGCCATACCAATGGTATATTTGTTCATACGGTTGGTGCCCACACCCATTATCCCACGCAAACCTCCTGTACCAAACTCCAGATTGGTATAAAAACTTTCTTCCAGTTCGTTAGGGTTTTCTTTTTCCAATCCCCTTATTATTTTTTTAGTGGCTTCGTCGTAGTTACCATTGAGCCAAACTTGTACCTTTTCTAAAGTAGCAGCATTCATATTTCTAGTTATTAATTAATTATTAATTATTAATTATCAGTTGTTAGTGGTTAGTGGTTATCTATCGGTAGTAAAAGTTTATTAAACATATCACTGACAACTAACCACTGATAACTAACAACTACTCTATATACGCCCCCATTATTTCTCCATCCTTCGTTTCTACCAATATATTGGCTTCCAATGTAGTGGCAATAGTTAATCCGATGTAATCTGATTTCACAGGAAAAAGTTTGTGCATCCTTTCCACAAGTACCAAAGTTTGTATCTTCTTCGGCTGAAAATAAAGCAATGGGCGCAGTGCATACAGCAAAGTTTTGCCACTGTTTACCACATCATCCATAACAATCACGTTCTTATTATTGAAATCCAAGTTAGGCTCGCTCAGAAAAACTTCTTTTGGAGTTTGCTTATTCAATATGACAGAAACAATCTTTATCGGTACGGTTAAATGCAATCTTAGTAATGCCCCTATTTTATCCGCCACCACTTTTCCACTATTCCTTATACCTATTATGATCAATTCCGCATCATCGCCTTCCAAATTCTCAACAACTTCCAATGCCAATCTTTGTAGCTTTTGTTCTGCCACTTCCTTCGTTAAAACATATTTTCTCTCAGCCATTCAATGGGTTTAATTTGGTAGGGGTAAAAGTAAAAGAAATGTAGCATCCGCACGCCTTTTTAAAATAAAAACTTATCAAGGAAACAATTTTACCTTAAAGCACAGAAAGAACTGTACAAAGAAACACAAAGTTTAAAGCATTTATAGTGTTCTTATGCTTCGTGGTAAATACTACATCTTTTTTATCCATTTCCTAAGAGGTGTTTCTATAAATTGATAACTAAATGCAGAAAATAGAATTAATACAATAAGGTATAAATAGAAGAAATAATAAGGATGATTGTAGTAGAAAGGTTTTGTTGATTTATAAAACGCATCATGAACAGGTATCTGCAAGATGTACATTCCAAAGCTTATCTCTCCCAAAAAGATTCCTGCCCTACTACTGCTTATCTTGGTAATATAGCCAGTGTTCAATGAGATATTAAGTATTATAAATGCAAAAAAGATAGCAAGAAAACCATTGTGGTAATTGGCAAAAGGAATTGAATATCTTAATAACGCTGCCATACTGGCAAGAAGAACCATAATAAGGATATCTCGGTTTCTGCTGAATCTTTGATAAGTATGTAACAGTATTATGCCAAATAGATTACCTATCAAAAACTGGTTAAAGTGCATGAATGGGAAGTAATAAATAAGGTGATGGCTAGCGGATCCTTCTGTAATTAAAGTAGGAATGGATATAAGATAGCTTGATAACATTTGCGATAACAACCAGAATAATAACACGCCAAATGCAATGGACACTACACTAAACTTTGCATATATCTTATTATAAAGGAAAGGGAAGCTTAGATAAAAAAGCACTTCCACGGATAGCGTCCACCCTGTCCTATTTATCAGCATGGGATATTTTGGAAACCATGACTGTAGCATCAATAAATTCATCGACACTCCATCCCAAGTAATAGGGAAATAACAAATCCACATCATCAACATAGAGAAGAGCAAGGCAAAGAAGTAAACAGGATATACCCTTGCAAACCGGTTTTTATAATAGATGCTGGGAACAATGTGTTTACCCGACTTGCTATAGGCAATGACCATTACAAAACCCGAAAGCACAAAGAAATAACTGATGCCAATATTGCTGAACAGAAATGAAATGGATGGATGCGTGAAAGGCGGAATATCCAGCCCATAATGAAACACCACAATAATGAGGGCTGCAAGGAATCGGGTGAAGGTGAGTTGCTCAATACGCATTTGCAAAAGTAATAATCTCTATTGTTTAATTAGTGACAGAAGCTATGAGGTTAGCCAATAGTTTATTTTTTGTGATTATAATTAAAATAAAATTTCTACTTTAAGTCAAAAAGCAGCAAATTAAGTTATGAATATGTCTAACCATTAGGACTAATATTCTTTGCGTCCCCCCACAATTATTCGTTTTTAGAATTTAAACAAAATAAACAATGACTTTTGATGATTTGCTTTTAAACATAATATTATACACCGTTTCTTATGGATATTACCTGATTATCCTTTTTTGTTTATTAAAGATTATCCTTCTTTTATGGTTTCAAAAAGGAAATTTACCATTTGTATTAAAAAACTTCTTTTACATAAATACCGATATGGTACAATCAGGCGACTTGGACTTAACAAAAGGATGGGTGTTCTTTCGCAAAACTTACAGAGTACTCTCATTTTTAATATATGGTTCAACTATTATTTGGTTTATTTTCTTTATGCTTTATCGCCGTATCAGTGGCACAGCAGAGTAAATATTATACATTTTAAGTGGAAGATCAAGCACAATTATCTTATCATCTTCCCAACAACCGGTAGCTTTTTAAACTCTTTCTTTTCAACCAAAAAGATAAACCAGCAATAGGTAAAGACCAACAAAGTGGAGATAAAAAGGCCAAACCAAAGGTTAGCCCACAACATGGTTGCCCCTTTTTGTATAACAAAGAAAACAACCACTATCATTATATACGCCACTAGTTTCTTCCAGGCATAAGGGATGTAATATTGTTTTTGTCCCCAAATAAAACTGAGTACCATCATCGTTCCATAACAAAAAAAGGTTGCCCATGCGCTTGCCATATAACCAAACGTAGGTATGAAGAAATAATTTACCACAAGAGTAATGCTAGTACCGATGAGTGTTATGTATGTGCCGGCAATGGTTTTGTTGCTCAACTTGAACCATACACTCAAATTGTAATAGATACCCAGAAAAATATTGGCCAATAAAAGTATCGGCACCACTGTAAGTCCTACCCTGTATTGTGGCCCAATGAAATGCTTCCAGATAGGCAGGTAAAGGCTTACCAACAAGAACATTACCGTGATAACGAGGATAAAAAACTTCATTACCCGGGCATACACACGCTGCGGGTTTCCTGCTTCTGCCTGTTTAAAAAAGAATGGTTCTGCCCC
>JANYEU010000266.1 GCA_025362915.1 Chitinophagaceae bacterium
CTTTCCGCCCCGCTACTATTGCACCAATAAGTGTTAATAGAAAAACCGTAACAGGTGTGGCACTTCGTCTGTAGAGCTCCACTTTAAGGTCGTTTATTCCCTCCGAACCCCTCTCTTCTTGCATCCGAATGAACCTTTCCAACTCTTTAGAGCTTAGTTTATCCTTGGTAAACTTATCCTTGCCAAGATCTTGAGGTCTAAAAGTGAATTTGGCAATTTGCCGCGGCTCCATCGTAACGGTTTCATTTAGTGGATGCACGGTGCGGGTAATTACGCTTGTCATCCGCCATTTATGTATGGCAGTATCCCATTGAATACTTTCGGCACGGGTGTTTACGGTTAGTTTATCATGCTCTATATGGTGCATAAAAAAAGTACCACCACGTTTATACATCGTATCGTAATTCATGATACCGGCATAAGTAAAAGAATCTACCTTAAAATAAATATTGGTGTTAACATTGGCTGTAAGTTGCTCGTATGAGTTATCCCTATCTACATACCTTGCCTCAAAATTGCTTCGAATTAGGTTCGCTTTTGGTATCACATACTGATTAGCCGACCAAAGTATGAGGGCAAAAAAAGCACCTCCTATTATGTAGGGACGCAACCATCTGTTGTAAGATACACCACTAGCAAGAATGGGGATTATCTCGGTATTGCTTGCCATTTTGGACGTAAAAAAAATAGCTGATATATATACAAACAGGGGAAAGAGAAGGGCAATTATGTAAGGAACAAAGCCATAATAGTATCCTTGAACAATCTGGATGAATGACAGCCCGGATTTCACGAAGTTATCCGTCTTTTCGCTGAGGTCTATTACAATAGCGATGATTGTAAACAAAAAGATAGCAAAGAAGAAAGTGCTAAGAAACTTTTTTAATATGAACCAGTCGAGTTTTTTCATTATTAATGGCACAAATATAGTTGGAGAGTAATTGATAATGAAAAATAGGAATGGATAAAACAAAAACTGCTACCAAAAATTTATATAAACTACTTTATTCTTTCACCCTGACCACGTCATTTGAATATCGTTTATTACTAACTGTTTACTGATAACCGATGACCGAATACTTTCTTTTTGATAAATATCTTCTTCCCAAAAGCCATCGTACTATATAATTCCCTATTTTTAGATTTTATCAACAGTTTAGTCGCTCCAACTGTTATTTTATTTAAGACTATTTTTGATGATAGCAACCCGGCAAGCATCTCTTTTTCAAAATTATTTTAGTTCTAATTATTCATACAATGAGTTGTTGAGCGAAGATGGAAATCTACGCACCTATTGGCAAACGTTTTTTCAATCGTTTGCCATGCTTGGCATTGAAGAACTACAAGATAGAAGGCAGGCCATACATAGATTCCTAAAAGAAAACGGTGTTACCTATAATATTTACGGCGACCCATTGGGACTTAACCGTCCTTGGAATTTGGACGTAATTCCTTTTTTGGTTGGTAAGCAGGAATGGACAACCATCGAAGCCGGGCTGATACAACGGGCAGAGTTATTCAACCTTATCCTAAAAGATATTTACGGTCCGCAACAATTAATAAAAAAAGGACTACTACCCATAGAACTTGTGTACAATCACCCAGGATTCCTTAGGCAATGTTCTGGAATACAATTAGTAGGTACCCATCACCTGGTTTTATATTCTGCCGATATTGCCCGTAGCCCTGATGGAAAGATTTGGGTATTGAATGATAGGACACAAGCCCCGTCAGGCTCTGGGTATGCACTGGAAAACAGGATGGCAATGGCGCGCATATTGCCAGAATTCTTTGAAGGATTGAAGGTAAAACAACTTGCCCCATACTTTACCGACCTGCGGGATGCCCTGACAGAGATGATGCCCCAGCAAAACCAACCGCGCATAGTAATACTAACCCCCGGACCTCGAAACGAAACTTATTTTGAACACTCATATCTTTCTTCCTATCTCGGCTATACGCTTGTGCAGGGTGATGACCTGATGGTAAAAGACAATTATGTGTGGCTGAAAACAGTAGGTGGACTGGAAAGGGTGGATGTAATATTGAGGCGTGTGGATGATAACTATTGTGACCCATTGGAACTAAAAGAGGATTCACAACTTGGTGTAGCGGGTTTATTGCAAGCGGTTCGTAGTGGCAATGTACGAATAGCTAATCCATTGGGTAGTGGCATACTGGAAAACCCAGGCATCATGCCTTTCCTGCCAGCCATTGCCAAATATTATTTCAATAAACCTTTAATCTTACCAAACATTGCTTCTTGGTGGTGTGGGCAGCCAGCCGAATTAAAGTATGTATTGGAAAATATCTCCACTCTGATCATCAAGAAGATATATCGTGATTCCAACATAAGTACATCAGTAGATGGCTCATTGTTATCAGCAAAAAAGATACAGGAACTAAAAGAGCAGATAAAAACGCATCCTTATTTATATGTTGGTCAGGAAAAGGTTGCCTTTTCTTCCACCCCATCTTTTTCTGATAAGAAAGTAGAACCATGCAATGCACTTTTCAGAAGTTTTTTGGTAAGCAACCGTGATAGCTATACCGTAATGAAAGGCGGACTTACACGAACTGCAAATGATTCGGGTAATATGGTCATCTCCAACCAGTTGGGTGGCTTAAGTAAGGATACATGGATAATAAATACAGATACTGAACCAGAATTTACGCAACAACAATCTCTAAAGAGTGCTTTTGGAACAATGACCCAATCGCAATCCTTGTCTCAGTTGCAAAGTCAGCAATTGCCTGTTGCCATCATGCCAACTTATAAGAGTTCCTTGCCAAGTCATACGGCAGAAAACTTATTCTGGGTAGGACGGTATGCAGAAAGGTTTCTGGGGAATGCGCGCTTTCAGCGTACTGTAATGCAATCCATTACCGAAGGAAATCATTTACAGTCAGATAACCGCCACACAGAAGAGTGCATGTTGATGGCATTGACGCATTATACATTTACGTATCCGGGTTTTATTGGCGAAAGTGGAAAGACAAAGCTGGGTAACCCTTGGAAGGAACTATCCGAAATGATGTTTGACACTTCTAAAAATGGTGGACTCACTTACAACTTTGGCTTGTTTAGCAGGTCTGTGAATGCAGTACGCGATCATTGGAGCGCAGATACCTGGCGTGTATTGCGGAGTATGGAAGAACTTTGGGTAGATGCAGCCACCACACATCTTACCCATTTTAAAATGGTTGCCATGCTGGACGAATTGATTACATCCATGGTGGCATTTATTGGACTGAATAGGGAAAGTATTTCCAGGGAACAAGGATGGTCTTTATTGAATACGGGACGAAAGATAGAAGCGGGCTTATTGTTGGTAAACATGATGCGGGCTACCTTGGTAAACAAACACGAAGAGCAGGTGGCGTATAACCTACAGGAAGCCGTATTGCGCAGCAACGACTCTTTGGTAAACTATCGCTATAAATATAAGGTACATTTACAGTTGCCATTGGTTTTGGATTTAATGCTGCTGGATCCCAATAATCCTCGTTCCCTTATCTATCAGGTAGTGCGAATAAAGAATTATCTGGAGAGTATGCCCAACCCCCAAAATGTGGCAATGCCAGAGCATATACGGCTTACTACAGAACTGTATGAGCAACTGAAAAATGCAGATAAAGACTACCTTACCACACTTGATAATACCATGGCTACATACGAGAATCTAGATAATTTCTTGGCAGACATGTACTCTTATTTGGTTAGCATTCCGAATGCAATATCGAAAACATATTTTAAACATACTCAGCCACAGCGACAATTATTTACTGCTGGCTAGTAATAGATTTCTACCATGAAATATAAGATTGTCCATACAACACAATACATCTATTACGAGCCTATCAGTCTCTGTCATAACATGGCGCGCCTTGTTCCTCGAAGCACACCCGCACAGACCTGCACTAAATCTACTGTGGCAATCTATCCTGAACCGGATGTATTGAACGAGTTTGATGATTTCTTCGGCAATAAGGTTACTTATTTTGCCATCCAGCATGAGCATAAATCATTGACGGTAACTGTTTCTTCGGAAATAGAACGTACACCCATCGATTTAAAACAAAGTATTGATACCTATGGAAAAGTTTCCTGGGAAGATGCACGTATGCAACTATACCAGCAACGGTTGGAGTACATAGATGCCCGCCAGTATGTGCCGGAAACAGAAGCCACCAAGTTCGAGTCGGGCATTACCAATTATGCCCTAAAGTCTTTCACGCCTGGCAGACCCATCTATCAGGCCGTATATGATTTGATGGAACGCATTTATAAGGAGTTTCAATTCAAACCGGGCTTCACTACTGTAGCCACTCCTATTGCCGAAGTGATGCTGTTGCGAAAGGGTGTTTGTCAGGACTTTGCACATGTGGGTATTGCCTGCCTCCGGTCTGTTGGTTTACCTGCCAGATATGTAAGTGGTTACATAGAAACATTGCCGCCTCCGGGTGTAGAGAAACTGGTAGGCGTTGATGCTTCCCACGCATGGTTTTCTGCATTCATACCCAATATTGGTTGGGTGGATTTTGATCCTACCAATAATGTAATACCCGCCGAGCAACACATTACCATTGGTTGGGGAAGGGATTATTTTGACATTACCCCACTGAAAGGCGTTATCCTCAGTAGCAGCCCGCACAGACTTTCTGTTTCTGTGGATGTAAGAAGAATGGAAAAAACCGCCGACAATCTTACCACATAGGCACAATAGGCACATAGAATAATAAGTATTATTTTCTAGGTCACATAGACGAGTATAAAACCTTTAGAATGTTTTTTTATGTTTTCTACATCAACTCACCAAGAATACTATGTGCCTATTGTGCCTATGTGGTAAAGTTGCGCAAGAAACGGGTTTATCACTTCGCCATTACAACGCACCTTTACACTCAGTAAAGAAAGATACCATGCAAGATTATTACCGTATAGCAGCCGCTCTATCGTACATCAAAAACAATATGCAACAGCAGCCCACATTAGAAGAAGTGGCAAAGGCGGTGTATGTAAGTCCCTTTCATTTTCAGCGGATGTTTACTGATTGGGCTGGGGTAAGCCCCAAGAAGTTCTTGCATTACCTGAGTGTGGAATATGCCAAGGAAGTATTGAAACGAAAGGATGCTTCGGTGTATGATGCCGCGTACGAAACTGGCTTGTCTGGTACTGGCAGACTTCACGATTTGTTTGTAAACATAGAAGACATGACACCCGGAGAATACAAGAACGGCGGCAAACACCTTACCATCCACTATAGTTTTGGCGAATGTGCTTTTGGTAATTACCTCGTTGCTTCCACTACTGTGGGCATCTCCAATTTATTACTCTTCAACCAATCTTCCGATGATGCTGTGCAAGAGTTACAGTTACTTTGGCCCAATGCCACGCTTATAGAAATGGAAACCAGTTATCATCAATCAATAAAAGACTTCTTTGGTAATACCAGCAAGGATGCTGCGCAGATAAAGCTTCACCTAAAGGGTACGCCCTTTCAGTTAAAGGTATGGGAGGCATTATTAAAGATACCCGAAGGAAACCTCTCTTCTTATACCAACGTGGCAGAAGCTGTCAACCATCCTACGGCACAGCGGGCAGTGGGCAGTGCCATTGGTGCCAACCCTGTTGGGTTTATCATTCCCTGTCATCGGGTGATAAAAAGTGTTGGGGACATTGGCGAATACCGTTGGGGAGCAGAACGTAAGATGGCCATCATTGGATGGGAAGCGGGAAGGGCAGAGTCGAAAGTTGAAAGTCAGGAGTCAAAAGTTTAAAGCTTTACTCAAATAACTTTCGACTATCGACTTATGACTTATGACTGCCTTTGAATCAAATACGCCGCAAGTTCTGCCAGTGCATGTTTGCGGGTGGCGGTAACCGCAATATCGTCGAGGTGTTTGTATGCTTTTGCCAAGTATTGTTCCTTTAATTGATTAGCCCATGCATCCACATTACAATCCCTGAATATGGCGAGCATCTTTTCCACCTTATCTGGTCTATCAGTGCTAAGTAGTTCATTAATAATTACCCTTTGTTCCAGCGTAGCCACTTCAAGTGCATGAAGCAAAAGGAAAGTCTTTTTATTCTGGCGGATATCGCCACCCACATCCTTCCCAAACTTTGCAGGATCGCCGAAGGCATCCAAATAATCATCCTGTATCTGAAAGGCAAGACCAAGGTTCAGTCCGAAGTTATAGATATGGTTACAATTACCATCACCCGCGCCACCGATGATGGCACCCAACTTTAATGAAGCAGCCAGCAGTACAGAAGTCTTCAGCGTTATCATGTGCAGGTATTCATCAAATAAAACAGTTTCCTGTTTTTCAAAATCCATGTCATATTGCTGCCCTTCGCACACTTCCCTCGCCGTCTTGTTAAACAGTTCCAGCACGGCGTGTATGTGTTCAGTACTTGTCTTGTTGATGTAATCGTACGCTTTTATAATCATCACATCACCAGAAAGTATTGCTACGTTACTACCGTATTTTGCATGCACGGTTTCCATGCCGCGCCTTAGTGTGGCAGCGTCCATTATGTCGTCGTGTACCAAGGTAAAGTTGTGGAAGAGTTCTATGGCAATGGCAACATTGTAAGCATCTTCTGTCAGATTGCCAAATAGTTCATTTCCCATCAGGCACATTACGGGACGGATACGTTTGCCACCAATGCCCAGAAAGTAATTGCCTGGCCCATATAAGGTAGAAGGCTGCTGAGGAAAATGTGACGTTTCGAAACGGGCTATAAACTTAGTGGCTAATTCTTGGAAGCTATGCATGTGGCAAAAATAAATAATAATGGTCAACAACTATCTAAAGGTTGTTGACCATTATTATTTGTTTAGATTGTTGCGTATAGAGATTACAGATTTATGCTATTGCATGTTCAAGCTGTGCTCCCATAACATAGTCAAATAGCAAGAAGACTCCACCAGATAGATAATGTTTCCAGCAATGCAATTTTGGAAAGATGGATAAAATAGGAAGTACTCTATATTACTTAATTACTTATTCCACATTAATACTTTTTTAAGTAAGAGGTACGCCAAATCTATCCCCTACTTCCATCAAATCATCCACTACAGATTGTACAATGGGTATCCCTTCTTTCATGCGTATAGCTTCCATTTCTCTTTCTGGGTCACCAGGTATCAATACTCGTTCATAACCTTCTGCTGGTTTTGCTGCCCTAAAGCGGGTAATCCAATTGTCCATATTTGCTTTAAACTCTGCTGCGGGTCTAAATGCATCTATACGCATAGCTCCAAAAAAATGTCCTAATCCTTGGCCGGGCATATTATCCGGCATGGGTATATAAGCGGGAAAAGGTGGTGCCCATGGACCATAGCTAGCCCCACTCAATACTGCAGAAAATATATCTACAATACTACCCAATGCGTACCCCTTATGGCTTCCATGTTCCCTGTC
>JANYEU010000294.1 GCA_025362915.1 Chitinophagaceae bacterium
GTTCCAAGTTCTTAGCAATCATGTTTATGCCCAAGGTAGGATTGGTTATAAACACCAAATCATCCTTATCCGGCACATCAATATACGCCGCCAATGCAGCCCGTGAGTTAGCCAAATTGTTTGCCCCTTCCACATTGATAAACTGTACAGATTCAAACTCCAGCAGTCTTTGCCAGTACTGATAGTTATCGAATATTGGTTTGGCACAGGCCCCATACGAACCAAAGTTGAGGAAGTGTATATCTGGATTGATGAGGAACTTATCTTTCAGTGATTGCATTGTTTCTTTTTTTCAAATATATAATAATGATTAAAGATTTGAAGGGAAGAAATGATTTATTGTACTAATAATGCTACTAGAATAGTAAAGACCCTATTATCGATGCCACACGTGAAACACTTTCCTTTACATTATAAACAGGGTACTTGGCACACAAACCATAACGGTACAAATTGTGGGATAATGCAGTTATAAGTAAGAAGTTATGAGTAAAATAAAAGACTATTTACACACAATTAATTTATTGAACGTGTAATAAAGTATGTTTGTTTCCTAACTAGAAACTATGAGTTTAGATACAATTATTGATTTTCTGGAGCCAATCAACCGTTATGAACTAAGTAATGATGTGGGTTTTAAAGATACGCAACTAGGGCGGCATATAAATGCGTATGAGGAAGAATTTCCTGATGTATCGAATGCCGACATGGTATTAATTGGCTGTGGCGAAATGCGTGGAGAAGGAGGCATAAACAATACTGACGGACCCAATGCGGTACGTAGTGAATTTTACAACCTTTTTCATTGGCACAAGAACGTGATTGTAGCCGACATTGGTAACGTAAAAGTAGGTGCCAGCATTCAAGATACTTATGCTGCATTAAAAACAATGGTTAGTGAATTGATTGAACAGGGCAAACGGGTAGTGATATTGGGGGGAAGCCACGATGTAACGTTGGCTCAATATGCTGCCTACACATCGCTGGAGAAAATAATAGAAGCTACCTGCGTTGATGCACGGATAGACCTAAACATGGATAGTGTGCTGCCGGCAGATAACTTTTTGATGGAATTATTGACAGGTGTACCCAATTTTATACGGCATTATAACCACATTGGCTTCCAGAGTTACCTTGTACATCCACAAATGCTAGAAGTGATAGACAGCTTGCGTTTCGACTGTTTTAGGGTTGGTAAGGTGAAGGAGAATATAGAAGAAATGGAACCACCTATTAGGAATAGCAACATGCTTAGCTTTGACATTGCATCCATACAACACGCCCACGCACCCGCAAACAGGTTAAGTCCGAATGGTTTTACGGGAGAAGAGGCCTGTACCCTGATGCAATACGCCGGGATGAGCCGAAACATGAGTAGCATTGGGATATATGGCTATAACCCATCGCTGGATACCGATAGCCTGACGGCGAAACAGATAAGCCATTTGCTTTGGTATATAATGGATGGCATTCACAAAGGAAAACAGGAAGCATTACTGGAAAACAGGGATGACTTTTTTGAATTTACGATGGCATTTGCCGAAGTACAGACTGTTTTTCTGCAAAGCAAAAAGACAGGCAGATGGTGGATGCAACTGCATGATGGACAATTTGTAGCTTGCAGTAAACTGGATTATCTAATTGCCTGTAATAACGAAATACCCGAACGTTGGTTGCGGGCGATGGAAAGAAACTAGTTATTTAGATATTAGATAGGAGATAGGAGTTATGTAGAATATAAAAAATAAAAACAGTATTATGATAGTGCAGAATAGTATTTTGAGAAAGAAAAGTTTTGTATTTGCAATCCGTATTGTCAATCTATATAAATATCTAACTGACATAAAGAAAGAGTATGTGATGAGCAAACAGTTGCTGAGAAGTGGAACATCAATTGGCGCATTGATACGGGAGGCACAAAACGCTGAAAGTGATAAAGATTTCATACATAAATTAGGCATATCACAAAAAGAATGTGACGAATCATTATACTGGATGAGATTACTTAAAGAGACAGATTACTTGACAATGCTAGAATTTGAAAGTATAGATATGGAGGGAATAGAATTATTAAAGATGTTAAAAAGCTCAATAGTAACCTCCAAGAAAAAGCAGAGCATAACCCATAATTAATATCTACTATCTCATAACTAATATCTAAAGAATTGTCTTTAAGAAACATTTTTCTACAGCATATTGCACAAACATCTCCCGCCCCCATTGGTTTGGAAATGGAAAGGGCTGAGGGTATCTATATTTACGATACCGATGGGAAGGAATATATTGATATGATTAGTGGCTTTAGCGTTGCCAATATTGGTCATGGTCACCCAAAAGTGATACAGGCAGTGCAAGAACAAGCGGCCAAGTACATGCATCTGATAGTTTATGGAGAGTATATCCAGCAGCCACAAGTGGCTTATGCCAAACTGCTAACCCAATTACTTCCACCTTCTTTAAACTGTGTTTATTTTACCAATAGCGGTACAGAAGCTACAGAAGGTGCCATAAAATTGGCTAAAAGAGTAACTAATAGAAGCAAGATTATAAGTTTTAACAAAGCATATCATGGTAGTACTCAAGGTGCATTGAGCGTGATGGGGGACGAATATTTCAGGAATGCCTATCGCCCGTTATTACCCGATATATTTCATTTTGATTTCAATAGCGATGAGGCAATTGAAGCAATTGATAGTAACACTGCTTGTGTTATAATGGAAACGGTGCAGGCTGAAGCCGGCATTGTAAAACCAGATACAGATTGGATAAAAGCTCTTAGAAAGAAGTGTGACAAACATCGTGTATTGCTGATATTGGATGAAATACAGGCGGGTTTTGGCAGAACTGGAAGCCTTTGGGCATTTGAACAATATGATATTGTACCGGATATTTTATTACTAGGGAAAGCACTTGGGGGAGGAATGCCACTTGGTGCATTTGTGGCTGATAAAAGGTTGATGGACTGTTTTACTTATAACCCTGTATTAGGACATATAACTACGTTTGGGGGGCATCCGGTAAGCTGTGCAGCAGGGATGGCAGGGTTGGAGGTATTGCTGGAAGGGAATTGTATAGATGCGATAAAAGCAAAGGAAGAATTGATGGTGGATTTGATTCAACATCCTGCCATTATAACCAAAAGAAGCTGTGGACTGTGGATGGCCGTGGAGTTTGATAGCTTTGAAACAAATCATGCAGTAATAAAGAAGTGTATTGAGAAGGGTTTGATTTCTGATTGGTTTCTTTTCAATGATAAAAGTATGCGAATAGCTCCACCTCTTATCATTACGGAAGAAGAATTACGTAAAATGTGCGGATTGATTATGGAAAGCATGGAGGAAATTGATATGAGATAGTAGATATGAGTTGTTAGTAGCACTAAATTATAACTCATATCTACTATCTCATATCTTGCTTACAGTACATTTAGCACTTGCTCTTTTGCTTTCTCTAATTCATCTTTCATTAATACCACGCATTTTTGTATTTCTGAATCATACGCTTTTGATCCTGTAGTGTTAATCTCCCGCCCAAACTCCTGTAACAAGAAAGAAAGACGCTTACCCTTGCTTTTGTCTTTTTCTTCCAAAACTGTTTTAAAATAGCTGATGTGGTTTTTCAAGCGTACCTGTTCTTCGCTAATATCTATCTTTTCAATGTAATAAATCAATTCCTGCTCTAATCTGTTAGCATCATAATTTTCTTTGCCTACCCTTTCTTCAAGCAGTTTGGTAAGGTTATCCTTGGTCTTTTGCCTTCTATTTGGCTCAAGGGTAACAATAGTGGCACTATGTTTTTCTATGTTAGAAAGGCGGAGTAACATATCTGTTTCAATGGATTTCCCTTCATCAAGGCGATGTACATTGAGGTCGGTAATGGCAGCTAATAGTACTTCTTTAAACCGAATCCAATCAGCTTCGTCCAATACTTCTGTTGAACTCATTACTATCTCAGGCAATCTTAGTATTGTGGCCAATAATTGCTGCTTATCGGCATTCAATTCGTCCGCTATTTGAACAACAGAAGTATAATAAGCTTTCAATAAATCAGTATTAATACTTACAGGCTTCGCTATTCCATTCTGCTTGATGGTAATAAAACATTCCACACTGCCACGCTCCAATGCCTCATTAAGTATCGTTCTCACATCAAACTCATACGGTTTTAATAATGCCGGCAACTGTATCCGCAAATCGAATTGTTTTCCATTCAGGGAACGCAACTCAATCAAAAAAACCTTGTCGCCTATTGTTTGTTCAGCGCGACCATAACCAGTCATTGAATAAAGCATTTTGCGTTATTTTTAAAGTGATGTTTCAAAATAGCAAAGCCCATTTGGCTTATCATCTTAAAGAGAGCGGGTAAAAATAACTTAAATGATGATTGGATAAAAAACAAAATCGGCCTTGCATAAGCAAAGCCGATTAAAGGGTGTGAAATAAATAGTTAAAACCCTATTTCGGGGTGACAGTATATTTAGATGTAATAAAATTTACTACTACCTTATAATTACCACTTGCTGTAGGGGCGGGTGTGTTAGAACCAGGAACGCTATTGTCAGCAAATAAAGCACCACCAGTAGCAGATGCTCCACCAAATTTATGACCCCAATCACCATTCTTAGGCAAGAACAAATATGAGCCAGAAGATGCCAAAGTCAAAGTCAATTCGAAAACACCACTGTTGTCCTGGGTAAATTGTTGTGATGGAACTGGAACGGGATTAGCCCAACCACCTGGCGTAGCATCACCCACTGCATATAGACTATCTGTAAAACTTCCTACAAAAGGAGTTACAGAATATGTACCATGTTGAAAGTCAACAATAATTATATAAGTACCCGAAACAGCAGGAGCAGGAGTATTGGAACCAGGAACAGCATTATCAACCAACAAAGTACCGCCAGATACAGAAGCTCCACCATATTTATGATCCCAACTACCATTTACGGGAAGAATCAGGTATTGATTGCCGCCAATTAAATTAAATACACCACCGTAAGTCACAGAATCTAACTGCGCAAACTGTTGAGAAGGTGCAGGAACAGGGTTAGCCCAACCACCTTGTGTTGCATCTCCTACCAAGAATAATGTACCAGAAGCTGGTGGATTAATAACTGGAGGGATTACATAAGGCGTCATATTTACCGTAATTGTATTAGACGTAAGCGCAACATTATTGTTGGCATAAGAAGAAACTACCCGGATATCAACATTATATGCCACTTTAAATTTAAAGCCAAAACTTAGGAGTACATCGTTTAGTTGTTTTGCAGTTAGTGTATCTTTCAATGCCCCAGATACAACAAAAGAAGCTGCTTCAGAAAAATTCCTTCCAGAAGAATCAATCTGAATTAGGTACCTCACACTACTGGAATCAGTTGCATAAGATGGATTTGTCCATTTTAAGACTAAAGCAGGTTTGGATGAATCTGAAGCAAGTGGTGCAATCTTGGTTGCAGAAGAACTTAATACACTTGCATTACCTGCCGAAGCAAAAGTTACTGTATCTTTTTTATCACAACCAGTAATCAATCCTATGACAACTGTTGATAAAATCAGGTATTTTATGATATGTTTCATACTATTTTTTATTAAGATTAAAAATTAATGCAATGCAACTGTAAATTTACCAGTCTGAAAGTTTACGTCAATATCATAAGTACCGCTGGTGGGAGGTGCAAGA
The DNA here is from genome assembly GCA_025362915.1 of Chitinophagaceae bacterium. Classification (GTDB taxonomy): domain Bacteria; phylum Bacteroidota; class Bacteroidia; order Chitinophagales; family Chitinophagaceae; genus Parasediminibacterium. Next base: position 5,686 of record JANYEU010000294.1, read on the forward strand.
TTATTGTTTCCATTGGAGATGAAAGATCCACCGTAAATCTCCGTTGGATCATCCTGTGTTGCAACACTCCATTGTTCTCCCCAAGAACCACTTTTGGCAATAAGCTTATACTCCCCTGCACCAATTAAAGGAATTGTTATCTTGTACTCAGTTGGGCTAACTTGTGTAAACTGTTGAATTGAAAGATTAGAAGCATCAATTGGGTTATTCCAACCAGATGCAGAGCCTCCAGGTGTAGCAGAACCAACTATAAACAATGTGCCCGTAGTGGGTGGTGTAATTAATGGTGGTGGGGCGTAAGGCGTTACATCAAAGCTTAAGGAATTAGAAATCAATTGAGCTTGATTTGTTCCAAGTGAAGTAATTAGCCTAACTTGAATTTTATGGTTCTGCCCAAATGCAAGACCCAATTTACCAGCAATCAATTTATTCAGGTCTTTAACTGTCATTGAAGTACTTAAACCTAAATCCCCAGTTACTGTTTGTAGTGCAGGATTTGAAAAATTTGAACCAACAGTATCAACTTGAATACTATAAGTAACGTTCTGAGAACTAATCCCATTACTAAATATATAGTTTGGATTCGTGTAAGCAAAGGTTATAGCAGTGCTTAAAGAATCAGATGGCACAAGAGGAATTGTATCCTTTAAATTGGCAGACAATACCGAAGTGGTACCGCCTTCATAAAAGACTTGAGTCTCTTGCTTTTTGCAAGAACCTAATAGCAGTAAACTCAACCCAATTGGTATTAGTAATTTATTCAAATATTGTTTCATAATAGTTTATTTAAATTTTATAAATTAATATCCATGATTTTGTGTCAGATTCGGATTAGCTATGATATTATTCTGAGGAATTGGCAGTAAGTTGTAATCAGAACTGACTCCAGTTCCGGAAAGAACACCTCCTTTCCAAGGCCAAGTATAAGTACCAGATGTCAGCAATCCATATCTAATCAAATCTGTACGACGATGCCCTTCCCAATATAATTCCCTTCCTCTCTCATCCAAAATATTTTGCAATGTGATACTTGGGAAATCACTATCAATACCCGCAACATTTGCATGACCGAAAGCTCTTTCCCTAACCAAATTAAAATACTTTAGAGCGGTAGTCATATCGGCAACAGTTGAACCACGTAATGCAGCTTCAGCATAAATAAGGTACATTTCAGCCAATCTGAATACAGCAAAATCATTGTCGGCAAATATTTGCTGAGGATCGTTTGTAGGCTTGCCATCAGAACGAACATTACGGAACTTGGCAATATGCAACCCATTAGAAAAATCGCCTACCCCTGTTGTTGCAGAAACTTGGGTGGAAGATGTTCCATAAACCAATTTCTTCTTTGTTGTATCAAGATAGGTAGTAAACAAAGCCCTAATATCGGTAGCACCTGTCAAGTCACTAAATAAATTTGCGAGACCGCTAGTAGCCCTGTAACCATTCCATCCACCCCCAACACCATAATAAAGGTTATCGGCACCACTAGGCGCATGAACCAAGAAAGTTGTATTACCATAACCTTGTGTATGTAACCCATCACAATTAATTGCAAAAATGAATTCATCTGTGCATTTATCATTATCTGCCAAAAATAATTGAGGATAGTTAGGATGTAATGAGTAACCTCCATTAATAACCTTATTTGCGTACATTGCAGCAGAATCATAATACTTTGGTGTTGCCGTAGCTGGGGAATAGATAGAGGCATTCAAATACATTCTTGCAAGCAACGCCCACTCTGCTCCTTGGTCAACTCGACCATATTCTATTGTTTTTACAGGAGCCAAATCGCCATCTATAGCTTTTAACTCACTAACTATATATGCAAATAAATTAGCTCTGCTTATTTCCTTTGGTAAAGCACCAATTGGGTCTTTCTCAGTGATAAAAGTTGACTTACCAAACAAATCGAGCATTACCCAATAGTTGAATGCACGTAGGAATCTTGCTTCTGCTCTGGAATTTTTAATATCAGTTGCGGCCGTGCCTGTAATCCCATTAGACGCTAACTGGGCATCAGTTGCCTGTTGCAAGTATTGGTTGATTAATGTGATATTATAAATAGGTCTGGCATACAAACCATAAACAAATTTATCACTACTTGTTAGTGTGAAATTATGGATATTGTCCAACACCCCACCGTCATTCCATGCCTCTATGGCTTCATCGGTAGGTAATTCTTCAAAGTTGAACATCCCTCTTATCAAGGCTACCTGAGATCCTTCATCAAGCCCACCTGTAATGTCTGGTGAGCCAGCAGGTCCTTGGTCTCCACCAATAGACAAAGTCCCATATATTTTTGCTAACACTCCCTTATAACCTGCTGGAGTTGAAAATACAGTTGAAGGCAATTGAGCATTTTGTGGAGATAGGTTCAAGTCCTTTGAGCAAGATGATAAGGTAACAAGGGCTATCCCTACAATCAACAAATTATTTATTACTTTAAGTTTCATATAATTAGTTTTTTATTAATTAGAAATCAAGATTTAATCCAAAAGTAAAAACTCTTGGGCGAGGATATATTGTATTATCTACACCGGTAGTACTAGAATTCTCAGGATCTAATCCAGTGTATTTTGTTATGACAAAAACATTTTGAACATTCGCATTTATCCGCAATGATGCATTGTTATGCAATATTTTACCGACGTTGTAACCCAAATTAATATTATCCAATCTTACAAAAGAAGCATTCTCTATATAGTAATTAGATAACCACTGAGGTGTGTTGAATTTTGATGCCAAATAATTGGTTGTACCATTCTGTATAAATTGTAACGGATTTTCCATACCACCATTTCCTTTGAGGAATCCATGATTTGAATTTACATTATTGTACAGATAATTTCCAACTGAACCATGTGCCGCAATTCCGAGGCTATATTTTTTATATATAACCTGAGTAGTAAAGCCAAACATGAAGTCTGGGCTTGCCTTTTTGAATTGAATTTGGTCATTGCCATTAATTTGACCATCCCTGTTCAAATCTGCATATAATCCTTCCATTGGAGCACCAGTTTTAGCATTATATACTTGTTTGTAAACATAAAAAGAAGATGGGTCATAACCTTTCTGATACAGACCTATAGTATTTCCAGTACCTCCTGAAATTCCTCCTTCAGGAAATGTTCTCCCTCCCAAATCGGTTACTTCAGTATGGTTATAGGTGACATTGAATCCTAAATCCCAAGTTATATCCTTATTTTTATAAGGTACAGTATTCAGTACTAACTCAACACCTTTACTTTCCATTGTGCCTATGTTTTCAAACTCTTGAACATCAAAGTTTGCTCCTGGCGCAACAGGTATATTTGCCAACAAATTCTTTGTTTTCTTATCGTAAATATCTACATTACCTGTTATCCTATTTTTCAAGAACCCAAAGTCTATACCTGCATTATAGGTTGTGGTTGTTTCCCAAGAAATATTTGGATTAAATACTGTTGGTCTAAGGAAACCATAGAATGTATTGCCAAATTGATATTGTGCTCCTGCATTTATACTTTTATAATAGTTAGGCGTATAGTAATAATAATTTGACCCTATATCCTGTTGACCAGTTGAACCAATACCAACTCTCAACTTTAAATCTGTAATTACTGATGTATTTTTAAAGAATTGTTCTTTTAACTTCCAAGCTGCTGCTGCTGCTGGAAAAGTACCGACCCTATGTCCAAGACCAAATCTTGAACTAGCATCGCTTCTTATGGAAGCAGTTAACAAATAATAATTAGCAACTGTTAAGTTCACCCTTCCTAAATAGGATTCCATTGCATAAGTTGGTTTATCCGTAGGATAATTGATTGCACTGGATGTTACAGTATCTTTTTTAGTATCGTAAGCAGTACCATAGGTTGGATTGGTATATATATCCGTCTCAAACTTCTGATAACTATGCAAAGCCAATACATCAATCTTACTGTCTAATGACTTCAATTCTTTTGAATAAAATAAAGATATATCTGCTAAGGTATTCTTGCTTCCTTGCAAGAAATGGTATTTACTTCCGCTATATGTTGCCTGATAAACAGTAACTAAGTTAGTCTGTAAATTATCTTGTTCTACATTGGTCGCATTATCCATACCCACATTCACTAAAACATGCAAATCTGGAAAGAAATGTAACTTGTAATCCAATTGGACATTACCTAAATAGCGGTCAACATTACCAATATGGTTTCTAAGTTCCAACAACGAAAGTGGATTGGGTTGCACAGAACCTCCATTTGTTCCTATAGGTGTTCCAGCACCCGTTAACCATTCAAAATTTCCACCAAACTTATTTTTCTGGGTTAATGGTTGTGTAGGGTCAAAAGTCACAGCTGCACTTACTGCGCCCTGATCTGCATATCTACTCTCATTATGCGAATAATGAAAGTTTACATTAACCGATAAATGGTCATCAAAAAACTTAGGTGAAAGGTTCAAAGAAGTAGTAAGCCTATCGAACATGTCTGTTTTCAAAACCCCACTTTGATTCAAATAACCTAAAGATGCCCTAAAAGGAAGAATGCCTATTGCACCACTTGCACTAATATTGTTGTCGAATCCAATTGCATCCTGATAAATTTGCTTTTGCCAGTCAGTATTTGCCGTCCCTAAAAGGCTTTTCCAGATTGCGGCTGTCGAATCGCCTTTAATAATACTTCTCACCTGATCTCCAGATAAAACAGACACTTCATTAGGCACGTGCCCAACAGAGAATTTGGTATTGTAATTAAATTTAACCTTACCCTTTGCCCCTTTTTTCATAGTGATTATGATTACACCACCAGAAGCCCTAGAACCATACAATGCAGCAGCAGATGCATCCTTCAATACACTCATGGATTCAATATCATTAGGATCTATTGTACTCAATACGTTTTGAGCATTATTACCCAAGCTGTTACCAGCGACCGGCACACCATCAATTACAATAAGTGGGTCGGAGCTTGCATTGATGGAAGACTGTCCACGGATACGTATGGTACTACCTCCACCAGGTTGACCACCGCCAGAAGTAACCTGCAAACCAGCTACCTTACCTTGTAACAATTGCTCAGATGAATTGATATTCCCTTGTTGAAAATCTTTTGCCGTAACAGCAGTAACTGCACCAGTCAAATCTGTTTTCTTTCTAGTTCCATAAGCTACCACCACCACTTCATTTAAAGCGACATTTGACTGTACGAGATTTACCATTATTGATGATGAATTAGCAGAAACCTCTTGTTTGGCATATCCAATTGAAGTTACAATTAGTGTAGCATCATCGCTAGAAACCTTTACCCTAAAACTACCATCTGAATTGGTTTGAGTAGCATTTTTACTTCCTTTAACCTGAACCGTAATATTGGCTAAAGGCGTTCCATCTTTAGAGTCGGTTACTTTTCCTGTAACAACCCTCTCTTGTGCAAATACTGATATGCCAAACACGAAGTTCATCATAAGCAGCAAGGCAATTAATCGTTTAAAATTCATAGTAGAAAATTTACTGGTTAATGTAAAAAGTTTAATAAGTTGAAATTTTTTAAATTTAAAAAAAACGTTAAGCATCAGTGGAGTAATAATTTGAAAAAAAATCTTTCACACGATTACCATGGTTGTCTAGTAGCAACCGGGGCAAATAACAATCTAGCAACAATCTAATTTTCATACAATCTTTTTTTAGTACAATCGCTTTTTGCAATGTGTACTTATGACACATTTGAGTACAAAGATGTGTATTTTTTACACAATAAAGAAACTTTTTAAAAAATAATTTTCAAACAATGTTCATAACCTTGATAAATAGAGGTCTTTTGGCCCATTAATTTCAACTCAACAGTATGCTATAGCCACTTATTTACTCAAAATTTCTTTGATTCAATTAATAACCCCAGACAGATATCCGAAGGAGTTTAATCTACTTACCTTGATTTACTAGAACTGATGAAAGAACAACATAAATTACTTTATACCCTTTTTTGGGGTCATATTTCCGTTTTGTAAGGCTTTTGCGATTATAAGAGATACATTTTCAAAAGAATGTTTAATTACACATCGTCGATGGTTCAATCATGCTTCGCAGATGGTGCAATGATGCTTCGC
>JANYEU010000347.1 GCA_025362915.1 Chitinophagaceae bacterium
AACTTCTAAATTTCAATCTTTTCAAGTCTTCCATATAAGAAATTTATTGGTCGAGTTACATTTCTTTCTTCAAACAGGACTGTATATTCGCCCTTAATCTCATTTACTTCAATTATTCTCCCTTTATTTAGAATTGGATGATTTACATGATCTCCTACAGAAAATAGAACTAGATTTTTCCTTTTCTCAAGTAGGGCTAATTTTTCCTTTTCTCTTTCAAAGCTTTGTTTTGCTTCTTCAATGACTTCTTGCCTTAGTGTTCCTTTTCGAACATAAAATGCTTCATTTATCTCAAACAAAAAACGAGATGGGTACTTATTTGAACCCGTATTGAAATTATAGCCTTCTGATTCAGTTATATAGAAACCTTTCTCTGCTCTAGTAATTGCTACATATGTCAATCGTCTTTCTTCCTCCAAAGCGGATGCTGTTCTTTCCGAGATTGACATAGCACTCGGTAAAATACCTTCTGAAAAGCCACTAAGGAAAACATAAGGAAATTCAAGCCCTTTAGAAGTATGAATAGTCATTAACTTAACCTTATCAATACTGCCATCTTTCAAATCCATATTTGTAAACAGAGAGATTTCCTGTAAATATTCTTCAAGACTAATGTTTTCACCACTTTCATTTTCCAAAAGAATGATAGAGTTTACAAATTCTTTTATATTATTGAGCCTGTCTTCATCACCGTCTGCTCTTATTACTTTTGTTAAACCACTTTTATCCAAAATATCCTTCACTAAATCAGAAATAGACTTTATCCTCTTTAATATTTTGAGTTCATCTATTAACTTAATGAACTCTAAAGCTCCAGAACGAATTAGCTCGGGTTGATTTATATTTTCAATTAGAGCATTAAATAATGAAGCGTTTGACAGTTCTGCATATTTGGAGACATTTTCTATGAATTTTCTTCCTAATCCTCTAGTTGGTAAATTAATTACTTGAAGAAAGGAAAAATCATCACCAAACTCTAATAGACGTAGATACGCAAGAATATCTTTAATCTCTCTTCTTTCAAAAAAACGGATTCCTCCATATATTGTATAAGGTATATTCTCTTTAATTAATGCTTGTTCTATGCTTCTTGAAACATGGTTAGCTCTATATAGAATTGCCGCATCCGAATACTTAGCATTCTTTTCTTTAACTAATTCTTTAATTTCATTTACCACCCATAAAGATTCTTCTGTCTCTGTACTGCCATGGAAATGTACAACATCAACACCTTGTACATTTTCTGTAAACATATCTTTATCTACCCTTATTGTATTTCTTTTGATAATATGATTACCTAGATTTAAAATATTAGGCGTTGAACGATAATTTTGATTCATTATTATCGTTTTTGTATCTGGAAAATATTTATCAAAGTCAACAAGAATCTTAGGTGTTGCTCCCCTCCATTCATATATAGTTTGGTCTGGGTCACCGACAATGAAAAGGTTTTTATTTATTTGGGATAACATTTCTATAAAAGAAAATTGCTTCTCCGAACTATCTTGTACCTCATCAACTTGAATATAACAAATTCTTTTCTGCCATTTAACAAGAACATCTTCATGCTTTTTAAAAATGTAAATTGCATAATTCATAAGGTCATCAAAATCTAAAGCAAAATTTCGTTGTTGCTTCTCAATGTACCGCTGAAATATTCTATCCATTTCATTCTGGCCCTTATCTTTCCTTCCTTCTAAAATATATTCTAAATATTCCAAAGAACTTTTACGCACTGTAATTTCTCGTAAAGCCGTTTTGAAAGATAAGTCCTTTGATGTTAAGTTTAGTTCGGCAAATACTTCTCGTAGAATAGTTTTTTGATCTTCTACATCCATTATTATAAAACTCTTTGGATATAGAATCTTATTTATATCTTCTCTTAATACTCTTACACAGAAGCCGTGGTAAGTAGATATAAGACTTACATCAGCGTTGTCACCAATAAGTGCTTTTACCCTCTTTCTCATTTCCTCTGCTGCTTTATTTGTGAATGTCACACACAAGATATTAGAAGAACTAACTCCCAATTCTTCAACAATATAAGCAAACCTTGATGTAAGGGCTTTGGTTTTACCTGAACCTGCACCAGCTATAACTCTTACATACCCTTCGGTTGTTTTTACAGCATCAATTTGTTGTTCGTTTAAGTTGTTAAGTAGTCTATTTGTCATTAAAATGGATTGCAATTTATTGAATTAGCCATAACCGAAATTGATTAATGCGCCCCCAACCAGTTCTCGCCCACGCCCACTTCCGCTTCTACAGGTACACCATTGGGGAGTATCAATGCAGATTTCATGCCTTCCAGTATCAATGGTTTTAATATGTCTATCTCTTCCTTTACGGCATCAAATACCAATTCATCGTGTACCTGCAATATCATCTTCGATTGTAGTTTCTGTTCCTTTATGGCTGCATGTATTTTTATCATTGCCAGTTTTATCATATCGGCAGCAGTGCCTTGAATCGGACTGTTTACGGCATTGCGTTCTGCATACCCACGCACGGTAAAATTGCTTGATGTAATATCCCGCAGCCAGCGTTTCCGTCCCAATAAGGTTTCTACATAACCATTCTCTTGGGCAAACTTTACAATATCTGTCATGTAGGTCGTTATCCCTACAAATTCTTTCTTGTAATTGTCTATTATTTCCTTCGCTTCCTTGTTAGTAATCCCTATATTATTTGCCAAACCAAATACACCTTGCCCATAGATGATACCAAAGTTTACACTCTTGGCCTTGTAACGCATCTCTTTGGTAACCTCACTTTCATCAATGCCATACACTTTTGCAGCAGTAGCAGTATGAATGTCTTTCCCTTGGCGGAATGCTTCGCACATATTGGGATCTCCACTGATGGCGGCGACTATGCGTAGTTCTATCTGAGAATAATCGGCACTCACTAGGATATGATTACTATCTCTTGGTATAAAAGCTTTTCTTATTTCCCTGCCTCGCTCTGAACGGATGGGTATGTTTTGCAAGTTGGGGTTGTTGCTACTAAGCCTACCCGTAACTGCCACCGCTTGTGCATAGCTGGTATGTACCCTGCCCGTTTTATTGTTTGTCATCAGTGGAAGTGCATCCACATACGTGCTTTTTAGCTTGGTCAATTGTCTGAATCCGAGTATATCTGCCACTATCTTGTTTTGGTGGGATAATTTTTGCAACACATCTTCGCCAGTGGCATATTGTCCTGTCTTTGTTTTCTTGGCTTTAGGATCTAGTTGCAGTTTATCAAATAACACCTCTCCCAATTGTTTAGGAGATGCCAGATTGAACCGTACGCCCGCTTGGGCATACACATTGTTCTCAAATATCTTGGCTTCCTTTTCTAGCTCTACGCTGTAATCATTCAGAAAGTCATTGTCTATTCGTACGCCTTCAAACTCCATATCGGTCAATACTTTTACCAATGGATTCTCCGCTTCCTCCAATACCCTTCCTACCTCTTTTGACTTGACCAATGGTACAAATACGTTCTTTAGTTGTAGGGTAATGTCGGCATCCTCGGCAGCATATTCTTTCACTTTTTCTATCTCCACGTCCCGCATCGTGCCTTGTCCCTTTCCTTTCTTGCCAATCAGTTCATCTATGTGTACAGGCTCGTAATTAAGGTATTGATTACTCAACAAATCCATGCTACGCCTGCCTTCTGGTTCTATTACATAGTGCGCAAGCATCGTATCGTAGATGTTGCCTTTCAGTTCAAAGCCATACCATTTAAGCATCAGTAAATCATATTTAATGTTTTGTCCAATCCAAAGAATATTCTCCTTATCAAACAAAGGTTTTAATTGTGAAAGTATGGCAGTAGTTGCATCCCTATCCGCAGGGCAGGGGATATAGTATCCTTCTCCTTTTTTGATGGAAAAACTAAGCCCTACCAAGTCGGCTATATTGGCATCAATGTGGGTGGTTTCACTATCAAAGCAAATCTCGCTTGCCGCTTGAAGTTTTGTAATCAATGTTTCTATCTTTTCTGCTGAATCAATCAACTCATAATTGTGCGGGGTTGTATTGATGTTGGCAACGCCTTCTATCACGTCTACTTCCTCTATGGTAATGGAATAGGTGTCTACAGGTATGGGTTGATCGAAAACACTTCCAAAGAGTCCAATGCCTTGTTCCACTTTAGGGGCAGGCGGCGGCGGTGCGGGCGCATCAAAAAGATTTCCTTGGTTGCTGAAAACTTTATTAGATGAAGTGGTTTTTGCAGTGGGAGCAGTAATTGCCTGACCCAACAACCTGATAGCCATTGTCCTGAATTCCAGCTCTGCAAATACTTCTTGCAAGGCTTCTTTGTTCCATTCTTTCTGCCTGAAGTTCTCTTCATGAAACTCTACAGGCACATTGGTAATAATGGTTGCCAGCTTTTTACTCATGATAGCGTTTTCTTTTCCTGCCCTCACTTTCTCGCCCAAAGAGCCCTTTATGTTATCGGCATTTTCCAGTACGCCTTCCAGTGTATCGTATTCTTTCAATAGTTTGGCAGCGGTTTTTTCGCCTACACCTTTTATTCCGGGTATGTTATCTACGGCATCGCCCATCAGTCCCAAAATATCTATTACCTGATCCACCCTTTCTATGTTCCATTTTTCACAAACCTCTTTCGGTCCCATTATCTCTACATCACCGCCCTGGTAACCTGGCTTGTAAATATTGATGCCATCACGTACCAACTGACCATAATCCTTATCGGGCGTAACCATGAAAACTTCATAGCCAGCATCATGTGCTTCCCAAGCAAGTGTACCAATTACATCATCTGCCTCATAACCTTTCACGCCAATAACAGGAATGTTGAATGCCTCCACAATTCTTTTTATATCAGGAATAGCCAATATCAAATCCTCCGGCGCATCCTGTCTGTTGGCTTTATAATCGGCAAAGTCTATATGACGTTCTGTAGGACCTTCCATATCAAAACAAACGGCAAGGTGGGTGGGCTTTTCCTTAATCATCAAATCAACCAATGCATTGGTAAAACCAAACTGCGCATTGGTATTGCGCCCCTTGGTGGTGATACGGGGACTACGGATAAGTGCATAATACGCACGGAAGATGAGGGCAAAGGCATCGAGTAGAAAAAGTTTCTTTTGCATCGGGCTAAGGTAAGGATTGGAAAATAAGGCAGGCGGATTTTTTTATCAAACCGTTGTATCCCCATGGTAAAAACCTACGGAGCGGAACTTTTTTGGTGCTTAAAAGTTCACTCTTCATGGTTTGGCGCTCAAACCATGAAGAGTTGGGTTTAAAATGGGCATTTTGAACGTTAAACCATGAAGAGTGAGGTTTTGAGTTGATAGCTTTCGGGTTGATGTGCCATAAAACATGTCGGGTTATCCACAATTGTTTGTTGAAATAGCGGAAATGCACAATTGTTAAATGATGCAAAAATTTATTATTTCGTTAATCTTGCAATAGTTAGTTTAAATAATAATTATGGAAAAGAATTTAGAACAAAGCAGCAGATTAATAAGCCTAAGCGGGTTTAGTGGAATATCTGTAGGAGTTTGCGGCTTGGTTGGTACATATATAGCGCACAGATTGGTAACAAATGAAACGAGAAGCGACAAGGATATGCTCTCCATAGTGAGTGGATTTGATTCCTACAATGCAACCATTCACAATTTTGTAGGGGAGAATTTAATCTTTCTGGCCATTTTTACGGTGCTCTTTGCCATTTTATTTTCGTTTTATTTTACAACTGCCCGTAGCAGGCAAAATAAATTTCCTATATGGGATAAAGCGGTAAAGCAACAACTATCTGTAATAAGTTTGCCAATAATAGTTGGGGGGATATTTATATTGAGGCTTATTGGCACTGCTAATTTTGGGTTTATTATTCCTACAGCATTAATTTTTTATTCTTTTATGTTGATACAGGTCAGCAAATACACCATTGGTGATGTATTATTTCTTGGCTATGCATTCCTGGCACTTGGCATTGTAAACCTATGGATGCAAAGTAATGGTGTATTGTTTTTTGCCATAGGGTTCGGTTTCCTTCATATTATTTATGGAGCACTCACTTATTTTTTATACGAACGGCACAACATTAAATCTATCCGTAGCCAAAAAGGAAAATGGTAGTATTGGTAGGAGAATATTGAACTGTAAATCACGCTTAAAATAAATAATTAGAAGGTATTGCTTATTTGGTTACCTTACACTGCTTGCCGTGGCTATTTTGCCAGGCAAGCAGTTTTTATTTACCATAAATAGCAGGATTAACCGCACATGGAACAGTTAAAAAAAGGTACAATAATCATTGCCGATGCAGACATTGCGTTTGCCAATTCCCTAGAGATAATTTTAAACCAAGCCAACTACACGGTTATAGATAAAATATCCAACAGAAAGAAACTGGTAAATAATCTTCTAGAACTAAATGCAGATATTATTATTATAGATTATAACCTATCTAAAGAAGTGGAAGGGGATGCAATAATGGAGATACGCCGAAAGTATCCTTTACAAAAACTATTAATGCTTACTTATTTTGCCAACCTGGATGTTTTCGAGTTTTGTATGCAATATAGTGTAAATGGCTTTCAGTCGAAGGATTACAGTACCGAGGAGTTGCTTGATGCATTGGATATAATAATGAAAGGTGGTTTTGCGTTGCCAATGCCCCATAAATCCGAAGCAGAAATAAATGCCGAAAAGCCACCAATACTAAACGCCATGGGAAGAAAACTAAAACTTACCCTTAGAGAGATGCAGATAATAAAATACCTGATAGATGGTCATACCAACAAAAAAATAGCATCTGAATTATATCGTACTGAAACAGACATTGATGATTACTGCACAAGCATATTAGAAAAAGTGGGCTTAACCCAAATATCCCAATTGGTAGCTTTTGGTGCCAATACCTTGTTTTAATTTGTTCGGTTTATACTGAAACAAAAAGTGCTTGTAAATGAATATCATTTGCCAGCACTTTTTGTTTATTTGCACAATTAGGCTTTACTTTTTTTTCTGCGGTTCCCCTTTGTTTTCTGTTATCAGTTTAAATAAACTATCTTTTACATATTAATCCCAACCTTTTACACAACCATCGTAACATTCAATTTCTGGAGTTAAACCAATGTGTGTAAAATGGATTATTGATGAATTCTCTTCTGTTGAAATGTCAAAACTCATTTTAGTATTTGTCCATTCGGTTTTGTCTTTAAGCCAGGAGAGGTAACAGTCGGTAACTAACCACACTACTCTTTTATTGGGAATAACTTCAATTAGCTTGTGTGTTACAAAAATACCATTTCCGAAGTCAACAGTAAATACGCCATTCAGGTTTTCAGAATCACCTTCCAGATTTTCTGTCCACCACTCAGAAACCCTGATAATACATTTAAATGCTTTTTCAGCACTGGCTTCTACCGTAATGCTGACATTGTAATCTTTCTTTTCCATTTTCTTTTAATTTTAAATTATGGAATAATATACATTAGCTGCGAATGGTTAAATCCAGTTGCATGTAGCTGGTAAATTATTTGTTTATCAATGAGTAAAATTTGAGAGAATAGACGTGAATACCTTTTTATAGCTTAAAAAATCATGAAATAGTT
>JANYEU010000354.1 GCA_025362915.1 Chitinophagaceae bacterium
AACAGCACCTGTGGGCGGTTTGTACACCCCTGCTGTAAGGCGTGTACGGAAGACCTACTTCCATCATTCATACAATTACGAAACAACAACTTACGCTTTGTTTCTCGTGACACAAACAGACGATGCGGTAGCTGCGAAGATGGTAGCATATTGTAGCCCCCGCCTGCCGCAAGCCCAATTACCCTGTTAGAAACTCGCTGCCCCTGCGCCCTTTGTAACTCATGGCTTTATTAAGCTTATAGGGATAAAGCCTAAGTAATAGTTTGTGCCAAGTACTTGCACTATTTGAAAATTACAACAATAGATTTGTAGAAATTATTTTACTGATGTTAGCAACAAACACTATTGATAAAAAAATAATAACACTTTTACCTGCATTGAGTACACAACAGAAGAAGGCTGTATTATCTGTTTTAAAAACATTTGTAGAACAACATACTGAGGCGTGGGATAAAGATACTTATCATAAAGAAATGGGAAAAAGATGTGCTGATTATGAGAATGGTACAATAGAAACCTTTACCATACAAGAAACCATTGCAGCTTGGAAATAGTTATATTTGTAGATAAATAATTGAATCATGAATGATGCAATAAGAAAAGAACTGCACGAATTGTTAGATAAGGCCGATGAGAATCAGTTGGAGATAGTACGTGAAGTATTGCAACCATCCACTTCCCGTTATTCAAACCAAGAAATAGACTCTTTCAATCAACGTATTAATCTATTTGAAGAAAGTGGCAGCAATGGATACACTGTTGACGAATCGCATGCAATGATTCGTAATAAGCACAAACAGGGTAATGTATAAAGTAATCATTACGCCTTTAGCACACCTAGATGAAGAGAATGCTTATGTTTGGTATGAAGAAAAACTAAACGGACTTGGGGATGAATTCCTTACCGCTCTTGAATATGCTTATAATAAGATTTCGCAAAACCCAGATTATTTTAGCTTTATTGATTCCAACAAAGAAATTAGAGACTACTTGCTTCCCCGCTTTCCATTTTTGATAGTCTTTCGGATTAAGAATGATATAGTAGAGATAATCACCATTCACCATGCAAAGAAGCATCCCTTGAGAAAATATGGAAGAACAATAAAGTAACAACAACACAATACGACTTGGGCATAGTCTCTGACCCCCTCTCCGTAACCATTACTTTTTTTTGAACAAAGGTGAAGGTTGTACAGCAAAGCCCCTTAACGACTTTGAGCCAAAATGGCTACCTTTAAGAAGTTATCATTTTCTGTTATAGTATAAAATAGCATCATGGACGTCAATCCTCAATATACATTCGACAAGGCAGGAAACCCAATAGGCGTGTTTTTGCCAATGGAAGAATGGAAGCAACTGTCCGAAAAGCTAAATCTGGATATACCCACTTGGCAAAAGGAAAAGGTATTACTGGAAAAGAAAAAGATAGACAAAGACCCAACCTTATTGGTAGATTGGAATAACGTGAAACAACAACTATCCAACCAATAATGGCGAACCCTTATGCCATTAAGCTAGCCCCAGATGCCATAGAAGATTTGAAGGAAGCAACCGAATGGTATGCAAGTAGATTATCCGAAGGCTTGGCAGCCCGATTTATAAAGGAAGTAGATGCATCACTTATTCAATTGGCTGATGTACCCAGCAGAAGCTCCATCAGGTATGAGAACATCAGATATACCTTGGTAAACAAATTTCCTTACCTCATTCATTATGAAGTAAACCACACAACAGAAACAATCATTGTCTATCGCATCTTCTGTACTTTCAGAAAGCCACTTTGAGAATAAAAAAAGCTTCACTTGTGGCGAAACCTTTTTTAAAATCATGAGATAATTACCAACACTATTTTAAATAACCAGTTAGCGGACAATCCTTTAACCCTTTCAATCCTTCAATTACAGAAGCCGCATTAATTTCTGCCCCCTCTTTCCCTGTATGTGTATGTTCTTTAGGAAACAACGTATTCACCTTTTCTTGTCCCAAAATATCATATTTATCCGCAGTAATTGCATTCAAATCAATAAAGGCGATACCTGTTTGCTTGGCTATTTGTGCACTCCATCCACCGTATGTATTACCGCCATTGCGGGTAATCTTTCCATTCTTCCAATCATTGCGGGGAATGGGAGAACAGATGATGGGCGTTGCGCCCTTTGCCTTTACATCGTTGATAAACTTGCGCATATACCAACCGTAAGTATGTACAACCTCATCTTTCTTGGTCATCATATTCACGATGACTGTGCTATCCTCACTAATCCCTTTCATCGTACCCCTAGCTCTTGAAGAATCGTTCAGCGGACTACTATCATTGTGCCCGAACTGCATGATTACATAGTCGCCAGCTTTTATCTTCACCAAAACCTTATCCCATACCCCTTGCGTTTGAAAGGTACGACTGCTGGTTCCTCCTAATGCATCATTTTCAACATTGATCTTATCCAAATCAAAATAAGGTTTTATATAATCTGCCCAGCCCCACAAACCGCCATCACCAACACCCTTGCCATTCTTTACCGTGCTATCGCCGATGGCAAAAAGGGTAGGCTTGTTTTGATTACTGATGATGAAAGAAGACAAAACAGTTACGGCTATCAGCAGCCAATAATTACGGGAAATAAACTTTTTCATGTGTACTAATATTTAGTTTGTTGTTTTAAGATAGTTGTTCAGTGTACAATCGGTTAGTTTTTTAAGTCCGTCAATCACAGACTCTGCATTGATGGTAGCACCTTCAACACTGGTATGTGTATGTTCTTTAGGGAATAGTGTAGCCACTTTCTCCTGACCCATTTGTTCGTATTTCAAAGCGGTAATATCATTTAGGTTGATAAAATAAACACCCTCTTGCTTGGCAATTTCAGCCGCCCACTTGCCATAATTTTTATCGGCACGTATTACTTTTCCATCCTTCCATTCATTACGCGGAATCATGGAACAGATAATAGGAATGGCACCTTTAGCCTTGGCTTCCCTAACAAACTTACGTAAATAAAAACCATAGCTATGCACGGTTTCGGGCTTGCCATCAGGCCATATCAAACCAACTGTGTCTTCGCCAGTGCCACTCAATACACCCCTGTATCCATTTTTGGAAGTATCTGGTTTTGAACCTTCGTTGTGACCAAACTGCATAATGAGGTAATCGCCTTTCTTGATGGTAGAAAGTACCTTATCCCATCTGCCCTCCTTGATAAAAGTCCTTGTACTTCTGCCAGCCATTGCTTGGTTGAATACAGTTATCTTGGTAGAATCGAAATAATTTCCAATTATTTCACCCCAACCACATTGCGGTCTATTCGGATTCCTTACGGTACTATCCCCAATAAGATAAAGGGTAGGTTTATCCTGCACCAAGGTAAAAGAAAGCCCGATGGCTGCCAGAAGAATAAAAAGTTTGAACTGTTTCATGATATAAATATAAAGGGGTTATTAAAAAAATTAGTTGGTTAACTGTAAAGCACTGTCATTTAAATCGAAAGTATGGTTATTTAATAAATTAATTATCTCCGAGCCAGCAAGTAATACCGTACCATAACTATGCGCCGCATAAACATTAACAGGTCTGTAATAATAAAATGCCGGGTCGAAAGCCATGCCAGTACCAACGCAAGTACCTTC
>JANYEU010000360.1 GCA_025362915.1 Chitinophagaceae bacterium
CGTATCCTGTCAATCTCCTCGGCGTATTCCGAATCGGTATAATCTATCTGTTCAAACTTCTTTTTATCTACGTAGTTGCCCGGATTCACCCTTACTTTCTCCACGATCCTAGCGGCTATTTCGGCAGCATTGGGCGTAAAATGAATATCGGCAATCAACGGCGTGTTGTAACCACGCTTGCGCAATTCGTTCTTGATGTTCAGCAGGTTTTCCGCCTCCTTTTTACTAGGTGCAGTAATGCGCACCAATTCCGAACCCGCCTCAATGCAACGAATGGTTTGTTCCACAGTTGCCAGCGTATTCATTGTGTCGGTGGTAGTCATCGTTTGCACACGGATTGGGTGGCCATTGCCAAGCAATAAGTCGCCAATCTTTACTTCCTTCGTAATTAAACGATTATATTCGGTAAGTGAATTACAATAAAGCTGCATAATATTTTTATGTGCCTAGCGGTAGGCTGATAATTAATTGTACAATAGGCCGCAAATAAACAACGTTTTTGCGAGTAAACGGTTTAGAGGGGTGAGAAGATCAACTAAGGCGGATATTAGAATTGAGTTAAATCTTTATTTACGAGATTCAATTTAAAGGTAGAACCATTCTCTATATGAATAAACAAATTATCACATTTTAACACAAGCGAATCAATATAAACATCTTGAACATCCGTTTCCAAATTCATATCGTAAGCTACTCTATAAATTTTTTTCTTCCAAATGACGGAATCATTTGACAAATCCTTGGCTATTATAAATCCGATACAGCCGACTGAATCCTCAAAGTCCTTATCATATAAAGGTGCACTGTATTCAATATTATTATGAATTACAGGCTGGACGCCTTTCGGGATATCTCTTTTTGCATAGTAAAACTTAAACCCATTATTATCAGCTGATACAAATGGATTCTTGTCACACTCAGGATTTTTACTTTTATCAGCGCAGCTAATAATCAATGGTGTTAAAATAGAAATTATTAAAGCCCTTCGTATCATTTCATTCATTTAGTAACCAAAGATACTCTTCCATCCCAAACAACCCACCCTTGTTTTCTCGTTATAGCATAAGGAAGGCTTCGCTTTGAGCGAAGTCTTCCTTATTGCAGTGTGTGGAACATTAATTCGAAATGATTGATAGTTTTCCTTTTTGGGTAGAAAAGCTTTGAAATTGTAGTGTTTGGAAAGTAATTACCGTCCTAATGACTTTGATTACAGTGGAAATGAAACCCATTACCTTCCAAATGAAAATGATTTGGAGGGAAATGAAAGTGATTACTGTCCAAATGAAAGTGATTCGGAAGGAAATCAAAGTGATTTGGGTGGTAATCACTTTGATTACCACCCAAATGGAAATGATTTGGAAGCAAATCAAAGTCCACACTACCCAAAAAATTGTAAAATGCAAGCTTTAAATGAAAAGGAGAATATGCAGAAACAGGCTTTCTCTTGGGCAACTCCTATTTCTAACTGGTGACAAAAAGGGGTATTGATATTCTTTTCTTTTTTCTTTTAATTGAAAATATTTTGGACTATTGGATCATTTGGAGGGCGTAGATAAAAACCTGTATTATTGTATTGACGAAGGAGAAAGAAGCTAATGTGGCGCAACTTATTAACTTTACACCCATCAATCAATCAATAAATAAACAATGAGTAAATTTCTTTTAAAAACATTGGTTACCTCGGTGGCCGTACTGCTGGCAGCATTCCTTTTACACAACGGCGTGCGGGTGGATAGTACCCTAACCGCAGTTTTGGTGGCGGTGGTAATGGGGCTGCTGAACAACTTTATCAAACCCATCCTCATCATCCTTACCATACCCATCACCATCTTCACATTAGGGCTGTTTCTCTTGTTTATCAATGTAATCATTGTAAAATGGACCTCAAACATTGTGGATGGATTTAGGGTAAGCAACTGGTTGTACGCTTTATTATTCAGCCTAATAGTTTCTTTTTTTACTTCGGTGATAGAAGGTCTTGTTGGAGCAAAAAAGTAGAGGGTTTACCACAAAGCTCACAAGGAAACGCACAAGAAACACCAATAATGGCAGTTTATGTACACCACATATTTAGAATGAATCACTTTTATTTACTAAATCATCCTAATGTTTCTTTGTGAAAACCATTGTGTTCTTATGGTAAAAATACTGTTACTTTCGCCACCTAAAATACTTCATTATGATTTCTACTGTGTTTGATACAGCCACAAAACCAATTGCAATAGGCAGCGATCATGCTGGTTTTGAATACAAGGAAGCCGTTAAAAAATGGCTTATAGAAAAGGGTTTTGCAGTAAAAGATTTTGGAACAGACTCTTTGGCAAGTGTAGATTATCCAGATTTTGCGCATCCAACCGCTTTAAGTGTAGAAAGTGGAGAGGCAGCTTTTGGTATCTTGTTTTGTGGAAGTGCCAATGGCGTGGCCATTACCGCAAACAAACACCAAGGCATTAGGGCGGGTCTTTGCTGGGAAAATGATGTGGCCAAGTTGGTGAGGCTGCACAATAACTGCAATGTAATCTGTATTCCTGCAAGGTTTGTAGCGCTGGTATTAGCCGAAGAAATGATTGAAACCTTTATGCAAACCGCATTTGAAGGAGGAAGGCATGGATTGAGGGTAAACAAAATTAGCTGCTAAACTCGTGGGTTCTTTAGGCTGCGCTTTATAAGCATATTCTTTGTATTGACGATGATACAACATTAAAAGGCTGACGCAATTTTCTGCGCCAGCCTTTTTTATACTACTCTTTAAAGTTGGAATCAGTGCTGATTATTTCTTAAAAATATTATTCACGGCACCAGAAAGCATAGGGTATTTCTCTTTTACAAATGCGGCAATAATCTCAATAACCTTTGTAGTTTGTTCTGATGTCAAACCAACTTCACTTTTTATTCTGTCAATTAACTCGTTCATATAATTGTTTTAAAAATTTTAAGCTACTTTCAATAAACTCATTTTACTCTTGCTAAATTTACTTTCAGCATATTCTAAGGTAATATGCAATTTGGTTTCCCCAGCACCTGGTAACTCAAACATGGCATCTGTCAATATACTTTCGCAGATGCTACGCAATCCCCTCGCACCAAGTTTGTATTCCATGGCCTTTTCTACCATAAAATTAAAAACTGCTTCATCAAATGTGAGTGCTATGCCCTCAAATTCAAATAACCGGCTGTATTGCTTGATTAATGAGTTTTTAGGAACTGTCAATATGCTGCGCAATGTTTCAGCATCCAATGGATTAAGGTAGGTCACTATCGGCAACCTGCCCAATAATTCAGGGATAAGACCGAAACTCTTTAAATCCTGCGCATTGATAAACTGCAAGATATTTTTGCGTTGATAATCCTGACTTTCCTTATTTACGTTAAACCCAATAGCATTTGTATTTACCCTGCGGGCAATTACCTTATCTATGCCATCAAAAGCTCCACCGCAAATGAAAAGTATATTCTTGGTATCCACTTTTATCATTTTTTGATCGGGATGCTTGCGTCCTCCCTGAGGTGGCACAAGCACTTCTGTTCCTTCAAGCATTTTTAAAAGCCCTTGCTGCACTCCCTCACCACTTACATCGCGGGTGATGGATGGATTATCTCCCTTACGGGCAATCTTATCAATTTCATCCACATAAACAATACCTCTTTCGGCAGCCGCTACGTCATAATTGCAGTTTTGCAATAACCGGGTAAGCATACTTTCCACGTCCTCGCCAACATAACCTGCTTCAGTAAACACGGTTGCATCCACAATGGCAAAAGGCACATTCAACAAACGGGCAATTGTTTTTGCAAGTAAGGTTTTACCCGTTCCTGTTTCACCAACCATAATAACATTGCTCTTTTCAATCTCCACATCGTCTTGCAATTGTTTTTGATTGATACGTTTAAAGTGATTATAAACGGCAACAGTAATTACTTTTTTTGCGTCATCTTGTCCAATGATATATTCGTCAAGGAATTTTTTAATCTCAAAGGGCTTCTTAATATTTAATTTGAAATTCGAAGTTCCCGATGAAGACAATGCAGAACTGTCACTACTTGCACCAGCTTCATGCTTTAATCCAAGTTCTTGGGTAATGATATCTTGAGCATGTTCTACACAGTTTTCACAAATATGCCCTTCTTGACCAGCAATTAATATTTTCACCTCATCACGGCCTCTGCCGCAAAATGAACAGTGTAAATTTGTTTGTTTAGGCATAGTTATTAATTTAAATTATACTCTTTCATTACCCGTTATTAGACAAAAATACACGCTATTAATTAAAAACATAGCGTGTATTTGATTATTAGCTTATTGTAAAGCATTTATAGCTTATCCAAAACAGCATCTACTATACCATATTCTATGGCTTCTTTTGCATCCATCCAGTAGTCGCGGTCAAAATCTTTCATTATTTGTTCCACTGTCTTACCACAATTTTCTGCCAAAATCTTAGCACCTATTTCTTTTGTTTTCCTAATTTGTTCGGCTTGAATTTCTATATCAGCACTCGTTGCCTGAAAATAACCACCTATACTTGGTTGATGAATCATTACTTCGCCATGAGGATAGATAAAACGTTTACCTTTTGTTCCCAAACTTAATAATATAGAACCCATGCTAGCTGCCAAGCCCATACAAATAGTACTTACGGGACTAGATATTAATTTGATTGTATCGTACATTACCATCCCACTGGTTACAACGCCACCAGGGCTATTGATATACAATTTTATTTCTTCTCCAGGTTTGTCAGCATCTAAAAGCAACAATTTTGTAACAATATCCTTTGCGCTTTTGTCATCTACCACACCCCATAAATAAATGGCTCTCTTTTCAAAGAAAAGTTTTTCCATTTTCTTCATGGTGGTTGAACCTATCTGTTCTTGCTTTTCTTCTTTAGGACTTTCCTCGTCTTCGTCTTCCATTAAAAATGGACGTGAATTATATTTTGCTTG
The DNA here is from genome assembly GCA_025362915.1 of Chitinophagaceae bacterium. Lineage (GTDB taxonomy): Bacteria > Bacteroidota > Bacteroidia > Chitinophagales > Chitinophagaceae > Parasediminibacterium. The sequence goes on from JANYEU010000360.1 coordinate 4,945, forward strand.
AATCATTCTATTAAAATTTAACTGATTATTTACTAAGTGCAGCTGCTTTTCTTGGGTTTACAAATAAAACTTCATCTACAAAGCCATATTCTTTGGCTTCTGTAGAGGTTAGCCAATAATCACGGTCACTATCTTTTGCAATTTCATCAATGGTTTTGCCAGTATGCAATGCAGTAATTTCGTACAACTCGTGCCTTAGTTTCTTAATTTCCCTAGCAGTAATTTCAATATCGGTAGCTTGACCACCAATTCCACCGCTTGGCTGGTGCATCATGATGCGGCTATGTTTCAATGCGGTACGTTTTCCTTTTACACCAGCACAAAGCAATACCTGACCCATACTTGCCGCAATTCCTGTGCAAATAGTACTTACATCAGGGCTAATAAATTGCATGGTATCGTAAACACCAAGACCGGCATAAACACTTCCACCGGGACTATTAATATACATTTGAATATCTCTTGTACGATCAACGCTTTCCATAAAAAGCAATTGAGCAGTGATGATATTTGCCACATAGTCGTTTATTCCTTCTCCCAAAAAGATAATTCTGTCCATCATCAATCTGCTGAATACGTCCATTTGGGCAATATTCATTGGTCTTTCTTCAATAATGTATGGGGTGAGATTGGTTGGATTAAAATGTGCTTGGTAATTATGTAACGTACCACTACTAATGCCTTTATGCTTTACGGCATACTTCTCAAATTCTTTTCCTATATTCATTTTTCTTATTTAACTATTAAAATTCAGTTACGAGAAGATTTGTTTTCAAAATGCGTGCAAAAAAAAACACACGACATCTTGACTGCTTAACACAGGAAAACCATTAGTATTTTGGCACTCTTTAGCCAATCACTCGTATTATTGACAGGAACTATACTAGAATTTTGGACAATTGATGGGCTTATCGGTACTTGGTCTGTAGATATACATGGCAGAAATTTCAATACCCCCATTCCCATTACTAGCAGTTTTTAATGACGAAGTATTTACATCGTAAGTTATACCAAGGCGTACATCATTATATTCTAAACCCAAGTAAGGTATGATAGCATCTTTAAGACGAATCCAGCTGCCAATATATAAACTGGTTTGTTTTACCTCTTCTTCTGGATTTGTAATAAATTGGAATGCGCCACCTATTACTGTTTCGCTTGCACCACCCTGAAATGTTTGAATACCACTAAAATGCAACGTAGTAGCAGGCCCTACTGCAAAATAAGTTCCTGCATGTATTGTAGTCCTGGGGTTTAGCACATAGCTCTCAGCACTAGTAAGCTTTTGCGTAGGCTTATTAATATGATACATACTTATACCACCGTAAAAATTATTTCTGTCATTCGTACTGCCACTATAAAGTATACCAGCATTCATATCAAAATAATTGGATGAAAGCGTAGCTGTTCCAAAATTTTCTTGAGAAACCGGATTCGTAAACCCATTAACAGTTAACTGATCTTCAAATTTAAGACTCGTTGTGTTAATGAACATGTTAGCATACGTAGCTTGTATACCTCCACTCAATTGGTGGAATCCATCTTCATCCAATCCTTTGTGATAGGCAGTAGAAAGACTGAAATAATTAAAATTTACTGCTCCTCCTGCACTGTTATCATTCAAAAACAATGCTCCAACACCCCAGTTGTCATTGTTAGGTATAAATTTCTTACCTACATGAAAATCTACAGAACCTGTAGTGGTAATGAATGCGTTGTTGATAGACGGCCACTGGTTGCGATAGTCTCCCGTAACCCTTACAGCACCATCAAACTTACCCGTAAAAGCAGGGTTTAATGTAAGCGGCGAAGAAAAGAATTGGGAAAAATGCGGATCTTGTGCATGAAGACTATTGCACAGAACAGTTAATAAAATGAGGATTAATAAATTTTTCATTTGTTGTTATTAATGATTGACTACTAAACTAAAGCAAACGTTGTATAGCCATGAAAATTTGAGACTTTTTATCATGTATCATTCACTAAACACAATAAAGGACAAATATAGTAGAATATTTCGCGATTTTAATATTGTATTTTCGTTCCATAGGCAAGGTCACCGGCATCGCCAAGCCCAGGTACTATGTATCCTTTTCCCGTAATTTCATCATCTATGTCGCCACACCATATCTTAACATCTTCCCCACACTCCCTACGCACATATTCTATTCCAACCGTGCTTGCTATGGCACAAACAACAAAAATACTACTCGGATTGCCTACTCCATTCAAATATTGAACAGTTTTTGCCAACGAAGCACCTGTTGCAAGCATCGGGTCGCTAATTATCAGTATTTTTTTATCAAGAGAAGGGCAGCTCATATAGTCTAGGCTTATTTCAAAACTTCCGTCCCTTTTATGTTTCCTGTAAGCAGAAATGAATGCATTATCAGCTTTGTCAAAATAATTCAACATGCCATTATGCAAAGGCAACCCCGCTCGTAGAATTGTAGCCAACACAGGTTGTTCTTTCAGCACCTTACTTGTATGTATGCCTAATGGTGTTTGTACTTCCACTTCTCCGTAAGGCAGAATCTTGCTAATTTCATAAGCGGCAACCTCTCCAATCCGTTCTAGATTTCTTCTAAAGCAAAGCCGGTTCTTTTGTATTTCCACATCCCTCAATTCAGCAACCCAATTACTTACCAAACTATGCGAATCACTCAAATTAACTACCATATTCTCTTACTTATTTTCTATGAAAACGATATTTCTCAAATCCTGACTGGCAATAATATTGCAAGTATAGTTTATTGTATAGAATAATTATAAAAATAAAAGCCACCATCACCTATTTACAGGTGTTTCTGTTAAAAAAATTACAATAACTAGTCTTTTACAACCCTCAATCAAGAAAAATAGCTTATATATGGATAACAAAAGCTACTTTTCGCCCCAAACATATAAGTATTTATTTTTATTGTACGGAAAAATTAATTTAAAACAATGGCAATATTAAAAGAAGGGGTTAAAGCCCCAGCCTTCAAGGCGTTAGATCAAAATGGAAAAACAATCGCTTTAAAAGATTTTTTGGGTAAAAGGGTGGTATTGTATTTCTATCCAAAAGATGATACACCGGGATGTACCGCCCAAGCTTGCAACCTACGTGATAACTACACAGAATTGATAGCACAAGGCTTTCAGGTAATTGGCGTTAGTGTGGATTCTGTAAAAAGCCACAAAAAGTTTGAAGAAAAGTTTACCCTTCCTTTTCCGTTGGTTTCTGATGAGGAAAAGAAAATAGTGGATGCCTACAATTTGTGGGGAGAAAAGAAGTTTATGGGAAAAACCTATATGGGTACTACCAGAACTACCTTTTTGATAGATGAATTGGGTAAGATTAAAAAGATAATAACCAAGCCCACCACCCAAAACCATACAGAAGAAATCTTGGCTGCGTGGAACGAAGCATAGTTTATTTTTTATAAATACAGAAGGGATATAATCGCAAAGGTTGTATCCCTTTTTTGTTTTTTGGAGTGAAAAAATCTTTTTCATAGGTTTAGAATTGCCAGTAGGATTTGCATTTCTGATGCTGCAACCAATTAATTGAGCCTATCGATTCTCTTGTCAAGCCAATCAATGCACCTACTTATGCCAATCGATCCTCTTGTCAAGCCAATCGATCCACCTACCCATGCCAATCAATGCACCTATCCATCCCAATCGATCCTCTTTCCAAGCCAATCAATCCACCTACTCATGCCAATCAATGCACCTATCTGTGCCAATCGATCCGCTTGTCAAGCTATGCAATCCACCTACCTATGCCAATCAATGCACCTACCTGTGCCAATCGATCCGCTTGTCAAGCTATGCAATTCACCTACCTATGCCAATCGATCCACCTACCTATGCCAATCGATCCGTTTGTCTAGCTATGCAATCCTCCGGCATTACATCATACTGGCAGATGCGGTGCTGCTCATCAGTTTTTGCTACCTATTTAGCAAGGGTTCTATCAACCTGTTGTCTATCAGTAAAATCATTGTCATCATTACCATCATTGAATCTGGTATCTGCATCCTACAACAATTGGGCATCATCCCAAGCCTCGATGCCCTGTTCAAGGTTACCGGCAGCAACGAAAATCCCAATGTAACCGCCATGTTTTTGGCAATGTCAGTTCCTGCCTTATTGTTGGTGCTGTTTAGGAGTGATGTCCCCGAATCTGACAGGTCTCCAAGACCTGTCAGATTTAAATGGACAATCGTTGCCATCCTCTCCATCATCCTTTG
>JANYEU010000367.1 GCA_025362915.1 Chitinophagaceae bacterium
AGATATTACAATGTTTGAAAAACTTTCATCAAATCCTTGAACAAAAATTAGCATTTCAAGCGAAGCATTTTCTATATCTTGTTTTGATAAATTGTACAAAGGGCTATCTTCATTTATAGGGTGTACCAATGTCCAGTTTGACACCATTGTGTTCGCTTTTGCAATTTCTAAGGGTGCATTATAAAATTTATTTTTTACAATATCATCCTCCACAACTTTCATAGCAATTGTTACACGCACTTCAACATTTACTAAATAATTTTTTGTAAAAGGAACCATTCTATACATCAAGGCTACACCATCTTTATAGGGAGCGAATAACACATTTTTGCTGTATCGAATATATGCTTTTGGTTTTGCAAATCTTCCATAAAGTAAACCAGTTGCTAATGCAAAACTCATTAGCCCACACATTGCTTCAAAAGCTGCTGTAACGCTTGCCCAGAAACCAATTGGATTAATTCTTCCATAGCCAACAGTGGTAAAAGTTTGTGCGGAAAAAAAGAATGCTTCGCCAAACTTTTCGGCATTAGTACTTGCCACCATTCCACCTAAATGCTCTATGCCAATAAATAAATAAATAGATGCAAAAATTAAATTTACTGCAACAAAAAAAATAAGTATTACCAACGCAAATTTCCAACGTGATATATTTAAAAAAGCGTGAAACCAATTAATTCTTTCCCAAAAAGTTAAGCCACTAAATTGCATATTGGGTGTGCCATCTCTATTGAAGAAACGACCAGCATTTAGGTTACTATTAGTACCCAAGCCACTTTCATTTTCTATCTTAGCTCGCCTGTTAAAGTTTTTTAGTAATGCCATAATTATTGTTCGTTATTCAAAAACTTCCAATACCATAAATCTGTTTGTGGCGTATTGCCGATAGGGAAAGGATGTTTATGTCCTGTGTATTCAAATCCTATTTTTTTATAAAATTTTTGAGCACGGTAATTATGTTCCCAAACGCCCAGCCACACTACTTCGTAGCAATGCTCTTTTGCAAAATCTAATGCAAAATCTGTTAGTGCTTGTGCAATACCTTTACCGTGAAAATCTTCCACAACGTATAATCTTTTTAGTTCTAATGCTTTCCATTGCTTCATTTTTTCAAATGCAGTGTAATCTTCTTTTATCCTCAAGTATCCTACTGCCTTGCTATCTACTTCGGCAAAGTAAAAATAATCGTTACTATCCGACAGCTCTTTTTTTACTTGTTCAATGTTATAATATTCAAATAAAAAAAAATTCATATCCTCATCGGTGCAAGTGCCTTTAAATGTGTTGTAAAAAGTATCTGAACCAATCTGGCTAAGGGTTTCAGCGTCTTCCAAAACTACTCTTCTTATTGTCATTAAAAAAAAATTAGGTAAACAAACTTAGGGGTTTAATTAAGATTTTTTAATTTTGATTGAACAGTAATTATCTAAGAAAAATTAGTACAATCTTCGACAAAAGCTTGGGGGTGTCTAAAACAAAAAAGCCTTGAAAGTTTGCACTATCAAGGCTTTTGTTAATTTTTAGTAGAGCGTACGGGAATCGAACCCGTGATTCCTCCGTGAAAGGGAGGTGTCTTAACCCCTTGACCAACGCTCCATTTTTTAATTGGGCTGCAAATATATGGCTGATGTGATAGCTGCCAAATTTTTTATTTTTAAACTTCTTAAAAAATAGTTTCAAAAAATTTGGCTAAGTAAATTATACTCCTACTTTTGCACTCCGAAAAAAAACGGAATGATCTCGTAGCTCAGTTGGTAGAGCACATCACTTTTAATGATGGGGCCCTGGGTCCGAGTCCCAGCGGGATCACAAAAAGCTGCAAACGCATAGTTTGCAGCTTTTTTGTAAAATCACCTTTATGCCTCTTTAGGCAAAATGATTTAGAGGTAGTGGAAAATGACATTTTAATTTAAGAATTCAATTTTTAAGAAAATTTTCAAGAAAAAAAAATTTTCTTTGCCAAGAATTTTGTTTGTATTTGTTTTCTACTACTTTTGCCGTCCGAAAACAAAAAAAAGTTCTTTAAAAAATTAAGCCGAGGTAGCTCAGTTGGTAGAGCAGCTGATTTGTAATCAGCAGGTCGTGGGTTCGACTCCCTTCCTCGGCTCATTTATTTTGATTTAAAT
>JANYEU010000374.1 GCA_025362915.1 Chitinophagaceae bacterium
GCTTCAACTTTTTCATGCACCTCATTCAATAGTTGCTTAAAGTTTCTTCTGTTTTTGTACACACCCATTTGCTGTAAAAACATAGAGTGTTCTACCACCATCTGATCAATTTCAGGTGTATTCTTCCTTAGTTGTTCAAAATAAGCCAATTCCTCGGGCAACATACTATCGTCAAGGTACCGCTCAATAGTTTGAAGCATTAAAACGTCTTCGTTCATGATTGTTAAATATTACTAATCGCCAATATTATATTGTGTAAAGAACAATTTTTTTAATCTCATCAGGCATTTATATTTCTGGTTCTTTGCATTGTCCGCATTGGTATAACCAAAGTCTTTTGCCAATGTCTGCATATCCAAATCCTTTATATAAAAACCTTCCAATAAGCTTTTGCACGGTTCGCCCAAACTATTGAGTGCCCTATCCATGATAGTGAACTCTGCGTTCTTTTTTAAATGTGTTTCCAAGTCTTCTTCCACAGAAACAATCTCTTCAAGATTGTCAATCTGATTGGTATATTTACCCAGTTGTTGAAGCCGTTTAAACCACAGCCTCCTACAAATTGAATATATATACGTATTCAATTTACAGGTTAACACAAATGACTCACTTTGTACTTTTTCATACAAGGCAATCATCGCCTCCTGAAAGATGTCTCGAGCGTCATCATACGACCCATTATTATTAATAATGAAAGTCTGTATCATATTAAAGTTGCCTTTGTAGATAGCCTCGATAGCTCTAGTATCGTTATTAGCTAATCCCTTTATTAAGGCTTGTTCGTTTATTTCCGCTTTCACTTCTTTATTAATACTATTGTGTGGATAAAAGTAACCCAAAAGAGATGATGAAAAATAATTTAAAAAAACTTTTATTTTAACGGGTTACCTTTTATGCCCTGCTGGTATTAACTATAAATTCACTCACAATTAAAGCTTTTTAAAATGAAAAAATTATTATTCGTTCTTGCAATTGCATCGTTTGCTGCTTGCAAAGGTGGAAGTGCTACTTCACCTGCTGCTGATTCTGCTAAAATGACTGCAGATTCAACCAAGGCTGTAGATTCTACAAAGTCTCTTGATTCAGCTAAAAAAGTAGTTGATACAGCTAAGATGAAGGTTGACTCTATCAAGAAGTAATTATTTGGTGATTATCAAGTGCTTGTTGCTTTCAAATTGATAATCGTGTAACTCTTTTCATATGGCAAGCAATCGTTAGAGGTCGTTCCGTTTCTACGGAATGACCCTTTTTATTTTTACTACTTAGGTTACTTTACCACAAGGAAAACTAAGGATATAATAAAGAGTACAAAACTTACTACTTATATTGTCAGGTCAACTATAATTTCTTAACTGTCCTTGTGTCCTTGTTTTTCCTCTTGAACTTTGTGGTTGCCATTTATTTTAATTCAATCCATTGATAAACTTCATTGTATCAATTCCATCTGCATAATCAGAAAGGCTAGGCCTTTGTGCTTCTCCAAAGTTGATAAACTCATTCCCTACCATACATTGTATTGAATCATTAGCAATAAGCTTTTCTATCAAAGATTCCTTGTTATCATAAAACTCATAATTAACCTGACTAACAGGCGAAAAGATAGCTTGGTCTTCTACGAGTATTATAGAATCATTGGTCATATAAAACTTACGCCCCATCATTTGTATGGCCAATTGATAATCGTAGTTGTGCTTGTACTTATGAAACTCAAAATAGTATCCATATTTCTTTAGTGTATCCAATAATGGAATAAAGTCATAATCCCGTGGCACATATAGTTTTGTTACATTCCTGCAGCCCAATCCAAAATACATTTGTATATCGTCTGACAATTTTGCCAAGTCCTCTTCTGTTTCATTACCAGTCAGTATTGCAACGGAAGTCCTATTCTTTCTGATGATGTTTGGATATTTCCCAAAATAGTAGTCAAAATATCTACTGCTATTATTACTTCCTGTAGCAATGTATGCATCGCATCCTTTTAAGTTCTCGGCAAACTGTACATAATTATGTACGCTTTCATCTAATTCTGCTAATTTATTCACCAAATGTTTTATCAGGATGCTATCCTTGGATGATGCCTTTATTGTTTGCTTATATCCACTAATAAATACACACAAGAAATCGTGGAAACCTACCAAAGGAATATTACCTGCCATCACCACGCCAATATTTCTTTGTGTTTTGGGATAATCTTTCACTTCATATCGGTTAACCCAGATTTGCAACAAATCTTCTTGCAAAAAGCGCTTGGCAATGTTGTCAATGGCTATTTCCACAAACTCATTTGTAAACCAAGCGTTCTCCCTGCTGGCCCTTTCCTTTATATTTATCCACTCTTCCTCACTACTTAGCATATAATTACCAAGTTTTACCAACATTTTTACCCTTTCTTGCAAATCCATTTTTTAAAATCAATTTAGTCTTTTACTTTTACAGCCAATTAAATTCAAAAATACAGATATGGCTATTAAAATAACAGACGAATGTATCAATTGTGGCGCTTGTGAACCAGAATGTCCAAATAACGCCATTTACGAAGGTGGTGTAGAATGGGCAATGGCTGATGGCACATCATTAACTGGCAGTTTTACGTTGCTTGATGGCACCGTTGCAGAAGCTAAACAGCGTTTTGCACCAATTAGTGTTGATACCTATTATATTACACCAAATAAATGTACTGAGTGTCAAGGTTTTCATGAAGAGCCACAGTGTGCAGCAGTGTGCCCGGTAGATTGTTGCGTACCTGATGAAATGTATGAGGAAACTGTAGAAGCCTTGTTAGCCAA
>JANYEU010000377.1 GCA_025362915.1 Chitinophagaceae bacterium
TTTCCAAAAGATTGGCAAGCAGGAATTTTTATGGATTGGAGTGGCGGCTTTTGGGACAAAATGAAACAAAAATATAAAGACATCAATTGGATTGACTATTAGCAAAAGTATTTAAGTGACAGAAAAGCCCAGCAGCCAACAATGGGTTTTGTGCAAGTGCGGCTTGAGGTTGTATCAATCATCAGTAGCAACATAGCGGCTTTAGTTCGGGCTTGACCAACATCGCCAAACATTGGTTCTAAACACTTATCTTTATCAAAAGCCGGGCAGCGGTACAGGGCGGAAGGAACACTATTTCCACACCTGCACAAAGCCCTGTTCGTTGTGTGTCACCCTTGAAAAAACCCACTCGCACAAGTGTTGCGAAGCATCACATGTATCACTCAAAACAGTTTACAACTACAGCCTAAAACTTTTTTAACCACCAGTTACCATTATCTTAACAAATAATAAAAAATACTTCTACTTACTTTTAACTTTCGGCTTTAAACAAGGTCACAACTGCATTGAAGCATTAAATTGCATCATTAAAAAACAAATAAACTTACGTATATGAAATTGAATCAGTCTGTTTCCGTCTTCTCTCTATCTTTGTTACTGTTAACTATAACTAATTTTTCCATTGCAACTGCACAATCTAAATTCGTTGCGCCAGCCCTTCCAAAAATTCCTGAAAAAACAGTTAGCATCAGTAGTTATGGCGCTATCGCGGATAAGTCAACCGATAATACCAAAGCCATCCAGTCGGCAATAGATGCTGCGGTAAATGCTGGTGGAGGAAAGGTGATAATACCAATGGGTGAATACCTGTGCGGTCCGCTTATGTTTAGTAGTAATTTGGAATTACACCTAGATGAAGGTGCAGTCTTGAAGTTGTTGCCGATAGACAGGTATCCTGGAGGAACTACCGAGGGAAATAATTTTATCTCGGGCGCAAACCTGCATGATATTGCTATTACCGGAAAAGGAACTATTGATGGGCAAGGAAGCCCGTGGTGGAAATTTGCAAAGACAGAAGGTGCCAAACGCCCCCGTATGATAACATTCAGGGATTGTAGCAGAATATTGATCTCGCAAGTGAAACTGGTAAACTCACCCATGTTTCACATAGCCATTGGCGGTGGAAAGACAAACAATGTAACGGTGCTTGGCGTAATAGTACGTGCGCCATCGTCTAAAGACCCTATAGATCCTAGTCATAATACCGATGCCTGCGATGTGACAGGAAGTAAGATATTGGTGAAGGATTGCGACATCAGTGTGGGCGATGATGACTATACCTGCGGTGGTGGCACATCGGATGTGCTTATAACCAATTGTACTTATGGTAATGGTCATGGCGTATCGATAGGTAGTGGAACAAAGAATGGCGTAAGTAATTTTACGGTAGAAAACTGCACGTTTACCAATACAGAATGTGGCATACGCATTAAAACCGATAGAGACAGGGGTGGTGTGGTTGATAATATTACATACAGGAATTTAAAGATGACCAACGTAAGTATCCCTATCCTGATTTATGCATCGTATATGGCGAAAGAGAAGCAATTCAGGAGCCTAGATAATCTAACCCCGGAAATAGCTGCCACTTATCCTTCTGCAACCATTACAGACAAGACACCGTTTTACAAAAACATCACCTTCGAAAACATTACTGCAACCGTAGAGAAAGGTAAACGTGCAGGATTGATTTGGGGATTGCCAGAAGCTGCCGCATTGAATATTATCATGAAGAATGTAAACATTACTGCCGACAAAGCCTTCGGGATATTCTTTGCCAATAACGTTCAATTAATCAATTGTAATATTAATACCAAAGAAGGAAAAAATAAGTTGGCACTTACCAATGCTACTGTTACTATTGATGGAGAAAGTGTAAGATAATTTCTTCCTTTTCCAATACATCCTACTTATACAGGCATTACTGTAAGTACTTGTTGAACCCGCTAATTGCAGTTATAAAGAGTGTTACGGTCAACAACCCTCGATGGGTTGTTGACCGTATTTGCAAACGGAATAAATTTAATTATAAAACAACACTACCAGGATGCCAATAATTTCAACCAGTTTACGCCTAATATTAACCATTATTCACTAATATTGTTGTTGATACTTCCTCCATAGAAGGTAGGCATATCATCCATCAATAAAATAACATTTATGAAAATTATCGCCTCGTTTACCTTGCTTTTTTTAAGCTACATCGTTTCGGCTCAAGATGCTTTGTATGCGCCACGAAATGTGCAGAATGCCTTTGCAAGTGGAACAAGGCAAATGGATGGCAAACCGGGCAAAAACTATTGGCAAAACAAAGGAGTTTACAACATTAGCATTACCGCCACACCTCCTGATAAAACAATAAACGGCTACGAAACAATAACGTATTACAATAACAGCCCAGACTCCTTGAAGCAGTTGGTGATTAGGTTGGTAGATAATATTCACAAGCCCGGTGCCATCAGGAATGCAGATGCCGATTCAGATTATATTACCCAAGGCATCACTATTGATGAGGTAACCATAAATGGAACCAAGAGTAAATGGGACGAAGAAGCTGGTAACTACACTTGGAAATACCTTGCTTTGCCTGCAACGCTTGCACCTAAAAGTTCCCTTTCACTTTCTTTTAAATGGCACTTTCCTATTTCTAAAAAGAGTAATAGGGAGGGAAAGATAGATTCTACAACATATTTTTTGGCCTATTGTTACCCTAGGGTTTCTGTTTACGATGATTATAATGGATGGGATAAAATAGATTTTACCGATGTGCAAGAGTTTTATAATGACTTTAATGATTACTCGCTAGAAGTTACCGTACCTAAAAACTATATTGTGTGGGCAACAGGCGATTTGCAAAATGCAAATAAGGTTTTGCAGCCCAAGTATGCCAAAAGACTAAACGATTCTTACACGTCAAATGATGTGATACATATTGCCACGACAGAAGATTTGAAAGAAAAGAAAGTTACCGCACAAAAGGATATGAATACCTGGAAGTGGAAGGCAACAAACATATCCGACATGACAATTGCGATAAGCGATCATTTTGTTTGGGATGCTGCCAGTGTGGTGGTGGATGATGCCACAAAAAGGAGGGCAAGTGTACAGGCAGCATACAACGACACGGCAAAAGATTTTCATAGGATGGTGGCTTATGGGCAACATTCTTTGGATTGGTTGTCGCACAAATCGCCCGGTGTGCCTTATCCTTTCCCAAAAACAACCATTGTGCAGGGCTTTGCAGATATGGAATACCCGATGATGGTGAATGATGGCACAAACGAGGATACTTCCTTCTCTAGGTTTGTGGTAGAACATGAAATTGCACACACTTGGTTTCCTTTTTATATGGGCATCAACGAAAGCCGTTATGCTTTTATGGATGAAGGATGGGCTACCACTTTTGAACTGTTGATAGGAAGGGAAGATTTGGGCGTGGAACGGGCAGAAGAGTTTTATAAGAAATTCAGGGTGACCAGATGGATACACGATGCTTCGCAAGAGGAAGACTTGCCCATAATAACCCCTGCCAATGTATTGAAAGGGCCTGCTTATGGAAACAACGCTTATGGCAAACCTTCGTTGGCGTATCTGGCTTTGAAAGATTTGTTGGGAGATGAATTGTTTAAGAAATCTTTGCAAGAGTATATGGGCAGATGGCACGGCAAGCACCCAATACCGTGGGACTTTTTTTATAGTATGAATGATGCTTCTGGCAAGAACCTGAATTGGTTTTGGACTAACTGGTTTTTCAGTAATGGATATATAGACCTGTCCATGGGTAATGTAGATAAAACAGCAGGAGGATATGCCGTGCAAATAAAGAATATTGGAGGCTTCGCCGCACCGGTTAATGTGATGATAACCTACATAGATGGCAGTACAGAAACACTGCATCAAACGCCTTCCATTTGGGAAAAGGATACAAGGCAAGCAAGGATAAGCATAGCAACAAAAAAGAAAATAAGTGCCATAAAGCTGGATGGAGGAATATTTATGGATGCCAACGAGGCGGATAATGTTTGGAAGGCAGATAAGTAATATAGGGTGAGAAAACACACATGAATAAATTATTATATTGATAAAATTATTTATTTTTCGCTGCGCTTAATCTAACGCCGCCTAAATATGAAAAACTCTGTAGAGGTTTATTACGATAAATCTAAATTGCAAATACCCTTATTTCTGTTTTCAAGCCTGTTGGTTTTACTGCTTTTGAAGTAGCTAGTTTACTGTTTACTTTCTTTAACCATTCTGCAAGGTTTGTAAAGTATTTTTTGCCCTTCGTTATTGGGGGCTGAAAACAACCGATAAAAACATAGACCATAGGCGTGTACCTAACCTGATGAAGTTTTTTGAGAGGCACAATGCTAGTCTGCAGATAACCAATAATAGTAAAGATTATAACTACGGCGATGTTGTTTGCTGGGATTTCGGCAGGGGATTAACGCATATAGGAATTGTTGTGGATGAAAAATCAGCTGATGGAGAAAGGTATTTGATAGTGCATAACATTGGCGGTGGTCAGGTACTGTCTGATTGCTTATTCAGTTTTAAGATAATAGGCCATTATAGGTATAAAAAATAAGTGCTTTTACCACAAAAGACACCAGGAAAGAAGCACTAGGTACACGAAGTCTTTATTAATGCACCATCTATCTTCAATCTTAGTGTTCTTTATGGAAGAGACATCGTGTGCCTTGTGGTAAAACTTCCTGAGTTGAAAATAAATAAGCTTACTATAACACTTACCTAATCCTTTTTTATTAGCTTGCCCGCAAAAGAAGTTTATGAGGATATACCTGCTTATAATGCTTGGTTGGTTGGCCTGCCTTAACGTTGTGGCTCAGAAGAAATATGTACAAACAATTGCGCCGAACATTAAGCAGTTAAAATTCCTTGGCGAATACGATGTGCCACACAATATGAAGTTTAAAGGTACAACCATTGGCGGGCTTTCAGGCATTGACTATGATGCAGAACACAACCTATATTACTCCATCAGCGACGACAGAAGCGAGTATAACCCAGCCCGTTTTTATACACTAAAGATTACCGTAACCCCAAAAGGGATTGATACCGTGATATTTGTAGATGTAAAAAGTTTGTTGCAACCCGATGGCACTGTGTACCCAAACAAGAAACAGAATCCTTTCCGTACACCCGACCCCGAAGCGCTGAGATTTAACCCTGTCACAAAGAAAATGGTATGGACAAGTGAAGGCGAACGCGACCTGAGCATTTTTAAGGATGTAATAGAAAACCCTGCCATAACAACCATTACTACCGAGGGGAAATATATGGATACGTTTCCGCTGCCAGCACAAGTGGTAATGCACAAGGAAGAAATAGGCCCAAGAAGGAATGGCGTTTTTGAAGGCATCGCATTTGCCAATAACTATAAGGATGCTTATGTAAGTGTGGAAGAACCGCTCTATCAGGATGGACCGCAAGCAGACACGCAAGATGTGAATCCGATGATACGAATATTGAAGTTTGATGCAACCACCAAAACGAATACGGCACAGTATGCCTATAAGCTAGACCCAGTGGCTTATCCTGCATTACCCCTTACCTTTAAGATAAATGGCGTGTCGGATATTCTGTGGGCAGGAAAAGATAAGCTCTTGGTAATGGAACGTTCTTACTCTACCGGAAGACTGGCATGTACTGTAAAGATATTTGAGGCAGACCTTAGCAAGGCAACAGATATTAAGGATAACTTATCACTACTAAAAAACAAGGACTTTGTTCCTGCACCCAAGCGATTGATACTGAACATGGATAACCTTGGAAGATACGTAGACAATGTAGAAGGGATGACGTTTGGCCCTACCCTACCCAATGGGCATAAAACATTGGTAACGATGGTAGATAACAACTTCTTGGTGGTAGAAAAGACACAGGTGTTTTTGTTTGAAATTGAAGAGTAAGAAGAAGTTGCTGGTTACTAGTTTCAAGTTACTGGTATAGACCTGCAACTTGAAACCTGCAACTTATCTCACTTGCTCTGCTTATATCCATTTGACAGTAAGAACTTTAATACCTTCTCCCGTTGATCACCCTGAATGATTATTTCTCCGTCCTTGGCAGAGCCGCCTGTGCCGCAATAGTTTTTCAGTTGTTTGCCCAAAGCCTGAAAGTCATCTTCGGTACCAATAAATCCTGCCACTATGGTTGCAGCCTTACCCGCACGATGCTTTGTTTCCAATCGTACCCGTAGCTTTTGTTGTGTAGGTGCAAGGGTTTCTTGTATTTCTTCATTATCCTCCAGTTTAAGATTTGGGTCTGTACTATAAACAAGACCGTTAGAGGTGGGTTTTATCTTTTTGTTCATTATTAATTTAGTTGAGAGTCGTAAGTTAAAGGTCAAATGTATACAACTTATTCTTTTCTTCCTTTAGGATATAGGGGTTACTGCTTTCAAACTTAAATCCAAGCTTTGTGCCTGATGAATCAGTCCGCCAACACTCACATAATCTACGCCGGTGGCAGCAAAGCTTTCTATTGTTTGGAGGTTTATGCCACCACTTGCTTCTGTTTCGTATTCGCCGTTTATTATCAGCAGCGCTTCCGTTATCTGAGCAGGCGTGAAGTTATCAAGCATTATCCTGAATATCTTTCCTTTTCCTATGCGGCACACCGTTTCCACATCTTGCAGAGTCCTTGTTTCTACTTCTATCTTCAGTGGAAGGTTATTAGTTTGTGTGTATTGGTACGCCTTGTTGATGGCAGGCTCCAGTCCCCCAGCATAATCAATATGATTGTCTTTTAGCATTATCATATCGTACAAACCAAAACGGTGATTTGTACCTCCACCAATACGGACAGCTTCCTTTTCAAGCAAACGGAAGTTGGGCGTTGTTTTCCTGGTATCCAGTAGTTTGGTGGTATATCCTTGTAGCTTTTGGGTATATTGATGCGTAAGGGTGGCAATGCCACTCATGCGTTGCATACAGTTTAGCACCAGTCTTTCGCAAGTAAGGATGGTGTATATAGTTGCAGAAACCTCAAAGGCTTTCTCCCCAACAAACATTGCATCACCATCCTTTTTATAAGCAGTAAAAACAGCGGAAGGTTCTACCTTTTCAAATATAATCCTTGCCACTTCCATTCCTGCCAATATCCCGTCTTGTTTAATCTTCAGCTCTGCCTTTCCCATTTTATCTTTGGGGATGCAACTCAATGTGCTATGGTCGCCACTACCAATATCTTCTTTCAGCGCAGCATCAATCAAACGGTTAAATAGTTCGCTATTCATTGTTGCAAAATAACAGGTTTTAGGAGTTTGTTATTAATAGTTTCAGGGCAAAGGCATAAAATTCTAATTGCCATGCTATACCACTGATTAAATGATTTGAATGATAAAAATGATTAATTTTCTTGATTGTAAAGGATTTCAGACATTCATTTTTCGCAAACCATTTTCTTGTGAGTATAACTAAAAAGAGTTAATGCAGGATAGAGTAATGAATATCTTGGATCCTTATTGTTTAAATAGAATTAAGTGCGTTTGCCTTATTGATATAGTACAATCCCTTGAATAACAAATCGGGGTCGGCCAGTAGTTTGTTGCGCAAATGTGGCAAGAAAAAAGACATATCACCACCCGTCATCAGTACTTGTAGGTTGTTGTATTTCTCTTTATACGCTTCTATAATGCCATCAATTTCTTTGCTAACGCCCAATATAACCCCACTCTGCAAGTTAGTATTGGTATCGTAACCCACCAACGGAAAATTGTGTTGTGCCTTTACCATGGGCAATAAGGCAGTCTGCTCGTGCATTGCCCTATAGCGCATGTTCATGCCAGGCGATATTCCACCACCCAAGAACTCATGGTGTTTATTGGTGAAATTGTACGTGATGCAAGTACCCAAGCCAATAGATAATGTATGCTGATTGGGAAATAGGGAAACTGATGCTGCGCAAAGTGCCAATCTATCTGCACCAATGGTTTCTGGCTTTCCAACGGGTGTGGTAAAAGGTAACTTACTTGTG
>JANYEU010000430.1 GCA_025362915.1 Chitinophagaceae bacterium
CGTAGAAGTTGTATGGAAATATAAGATTATCTATCGCTCTAAAAACCTACAGATTGGTCACTGGAGTTCTGCCATTTCTGTGGCGGTGAAAGGAAACGTGTAAGCTAATTATGAGCTATGAATGATGAGTTATGAATTTTAAAAATCCCTTGGGGCACTGCTTCAGGGGATTTTTGTTTGCAGTAGCTAACTCATATTTCATATCTCCACAGCAAAGATTTAATCTCACTTCACGAAGAGCATGATGGCGCAGGACGGATAAATTGTTTGGGCAAGTAATTTTACACTTTCTTGAATACGATGCGCTGCCTTGATAGTAAAATTTACTATTAGCACTGCCGTTATTAGTAACGGTTTTTTAATTTGTAATTAATGACACGACTTAAGCTGGTTTCTTACGCATCTTTTTATTATTTGCAACAGGTTTTTGGGGGCATTAAAATTAGATAGGGAAATAGTTTAACAATCAATCACTTTAAAAGATTATTACATGAAATATAAAAGTATGATAGGTAAATGCTTGTTGGGGTATGGTATGGTTATCGTTGCGATGGTGCTTTCTACACAGGCTGCCATTGCACAGACGGATGACAAGTCGAGAGATTTAACACAGATCGACCCTGCGCCTTTTGCCGATAATTCCAATCACTGGTACGGGATTTATGATAAGCATAACATCATCAATCCATTGCCCGACAAACCAAAATACAAGCCCACAGAATTGAAAAATATTGGCGACAATATCCTTTTGCTGCAGAAGAACAACGGGGGATGGCCAAAAAACTATGATGTGTTTGCCGTATTGAGCAATGACCAGAAAGATAGCCTAAAGGCAAAATGCAACGACGTAAATACCACTTTTGATAATGGCACTTGCTACACGCAGATTGATGCATTGGCAATAGTGTATCATGCTACCAAAGACGAAAAATATAAGAAAGGTGCATTGGCAGGGTTTGGTTACATACTGGAAGCGCAATATGGCAATGGAGGATGGCCGCAGTTCTATCCATTGGAAACAGATTATAGCCGCCACATTACCTACAACGATGGTGCAATGGAAGGTGTAATGGAATTGCTGAAGGCAGTATTGGATAATAAGCTGCATTTGTACAACTTTATAGATTCAAAACTTAGAAAAAAGCTACAGGCATCTTACGAAAAAGGATTGGATTGTATCATCAAGACACAAATAAACGATGCGGGCAAACCAACAGCTTGGTGTCAGCAACACGATGAAGTTACTTTGGAGCCAGCTTGGGCAAGAAAGTTTGAACCGGCCAGTATCTGTAGTTCGGAAAGTGCTTGGTTGGTTTTGTTTTTAATGAGTATAGACCATCCATCAAAAGCAATTATCGATGCCATCCGGAATGCAACTGCCTGGTTTGAAGCATCCAAGATTTATAATATACGAGTGGATAGGATACCGGCTCCTCCGATGGTTACGCCCTATAAGACTTCTACAACCGATAAGGTAGTGGTGGTGGATAGTACCTCCCCGCCAATCTGGACACGTTATTACGAATTGAAAACACACAGACCTCTCTTCTGTAACAGAGATAGCAAGGTGGTATATTCA
The DNA here is from genome assembly GCA_025362915.1 of Chitinophagaceae bacterium. Lineage (GTDB taxonomy): Bacteria > Bacteroidota > Bacteroidia > Chitinophagales > Chitinophagaceae > Parasediminibacterium. Next base: position 1,580 of record JANYEU010000430.1, read on the forward strand.
TTGGCGGAAGTGGCCCGCGAACGTAGGGATGGCTATGCATGGTACAATTATACACCGCAGAAAGTATTGGATGCTTACCCGGAATGGCAAAAAAAGTGGACACCAGATAACAGTATATTATTAAAAAAGAACTAAGATTGCAAAAAAAAGGGCGTTCGCAAAGAAAAAAGTATGAGAAAAAGGATTGGTTTTCAGATAGTATATGTTACAGGATTGGTTGCTGCACTTTCTATTATACATGTAAATGCGCAGCCGTGGTCGCAGAAAATGGCTGCAACTGCCATGAAGATATGGCCAGATACCGGTGCCAAGGTTAAATGGGAATATGATGAAGGTGTTGTACTGAAAGGGATTGAAGGAGTGTGGTTGCAAACTGGCGACAAACAATATTTTAAACATTTGCAAGGTTTTATCGATGGCTTGGTAGCAGATGATGGAACCATAAAAGGATACAAGCAGGACGATTTCAATATAGATAACGTGTTATTGGGACGTGCTGTATTAACGGTATATCAGGTTACGGGAAGCGAGAAATACTACAAGGCTTTACTGACTTTGCGTGAGCAATTAAAGAACCAGCCCCGCACAAATGAAGGTGGCTTTTGGCATAAGAAACGTTATCCTAACCAAATGTGGTTGGA
>JANYEU010000210.1 GCA_025362915.1 Chitinophagaceae bacterium
ACTTTGTACAAAGAAAGCCTGGCCAGGTTGGATGTATCCAGAACCAGAGGTGCTGCCATTATAAGCCCCTGAATAGGTGGAACCACCAACTATAGCAGAACCAGTCAATGCATTGAAAGCTATATACTTGCCTGTACCCCCTTGTGTTGGATCAATGTACCAATAGCTACCATTGATATTACCTGAATTGCCAAACACACTCGAAGCTTGGTCGTTAGAAGATGAACCCCAATACACAGGACATACATAAGGATTGGCTACCATGCTGAATCCATTGGTGGTGGATGAGGTAAGACCATTGGCAGAAAGCATTGTTGAACTACCACCATTAACAGTTGCTGATACACCACTTGTACTGTAAGTAACTGTTCCGTAAACCAAATTACCTGTTGTACGCAATTTGGTAGCATTTGCCATCCTAAGACCAATGTTATAGTAATTTATTATTGGGGTAGTTGCCAAATTAAAGCTCCTATCTCCACGAACCAACACCCTGTAGCCGCTGAATGCATCCAGATTGGTAGTAGTTGTATTGGTTATTACATTGAACCCGGCATTGTAACCAGAACCATTGATGTAGCTGTAGGCAGACGCAAGCCCGTTGATACTATAATCCAAACCATTTGCATCAGGTGCAGGCTGGCTGGTATAGAAACCTCCCGTATTTGCATGTGTGGCAGTTGTACCAGTGATGAAGATACCAGTACCACTTGTCATCGAACCATTCTCTTGCCAGTTCTTATACATACTTCCAGTGGTTGATGTGGCATTATACACCTCAGGTGCCATATCCCTGTAGGATCGGAAGCCGGCAGGAATATAACGCTCTACTATAGCTGTACCAGTAATTGTACCGCCCACCTGACCAACTACAGCTGTGTTTGCAATAGAAGTTGATTTCAAAGTTAATAGACCAGCTCCACAAGCCAAGGTACCACTAGTAATTGACAATTTACCCGTTACTGCCAAGGTAGCAGAAACGGTTGTTGTACCTGTAGTATTAGTAATGGTAAGATTATTAGCCCCAGTAGCTAAAGCACCAGTTGCCATTGTGCCACTACCATCAAACAAATAGTTGGTAGCAGGATCAAGCGTTTTGGTACCAGTAGTTGTTAGGTTACCATTAATACCGCCTGCAATGGAAGATTCCAATGTGCTACCTGCACTTGTAGCGAAGAGAACAGTACCGTTAATCAGTTGAGAACCTAATTGAAGGATAGAACCATTATCAACTACAATTGTTGCATTAGCCGCTGTATAGGTACCACCAGCATTTGTGTAGGTATGTGTGGCATTATTGGCAAAATGCAAAGAACTACTAGGACTATTACTTCTAAATCCACCAGCAGTAAACGTAAAGTTACCACCCAAATTCCAAGTAACAGGTGTTACTCCTGCTCCTCCGCCAGTTCCATTTTGTAAATCTAATATACCTTGTGTAATGGTTAAATTACCCAAAATATTTATAGTTACGCTAGTAGTTGTTGAAGCAGGATTACCAGAACGATAACTGGTGAAATAATTTGTACTGTTGTTCGTATTAAGAATTAAATTTCCATTGATGGTAATTGTATTAGATCCAGTACCAGTACCTGTTGTTGTAAGCCCAATACCTGTTCCAGCAGTTGTTCCAAAGGAAAGTATTTGCAAATCGCCTCTAATAACTGTGTTAAACATACCTAAACTAAAACTACCAGTATTAGTAAGGGAGTTGAAAGTTACATTATAAAAACTTTGTGTAAATCCACCAACTGTAGTACCTGTTGTTGTAAGCAATAAAGTAGAACCATTACTCCAAGTTGCAGTAGGTATTACCCCTGCACTTTGTTTATGTTCGTAAGTACCTGTTACAGTCATTAAAGCCCCTGTAGCTTCGGTTACCGTACCTTGATTCTGTAACGTACCAGCCACTGTGATATCTGCAGTGGCACCTGTAGTGTGATTAATAGTTAACGTTTGGCTTGCTGCTACCGTAACTTGTCCACCAGAGGCAATAGTAACATTTGTAGCACCAACACTTGCAGCAACAGTTACAGTATGACCACTTAGGATGGTAATACCACCAGTTGAAGTTGCATCAGGTGGTGCAGAGGCTGTAATCCAAGTTGTTCCATCATAAGATTCCCAAGTACTCGCCGTTGCCCAGTTACCAGATATTTTAGAACGAAACACGTCTGTTACAACATTAGTAATATTTGCTGTTTGACCTGATACTTGAGGTACTGATCCTGATGTTAAATAGTTAATATCAGTACCTGAATTAGAATAAGGATATATTTTGAAGTAATAGGTAGAATTTTCTGTCAATCCTGTGATGGTTGCAGTTTGTACAGTGTAACCAACATTATAATTTAATCCAGAAGTTGTTACAGCATTACCATCGGTAGGTGTAGTTATAGAGCTAAATCCAACTGAAGAACCAGCAATTAAATACCCCGATGGCAACTGAGCGCCAGTGGCATCAACCCAAGTAAGGGTAACTTGACCTTGGTTACTTGCCGTGGCGGAAGCTGTGAAACCTGTAGGATAATTGGAAGGCTCTGCCTGCAATGGAGGCGTACCTACCGTGAATGAGCTATTACTAAAATCTGTTACGCCAGTAAGGGTTGTGACATTTGGAGTACCTGTAATTGTACCACCAGATGAATAAGTCCAAGCACCACTGATGTATTGTAGTATTCCGCCATTTCCTGGGAAAGAGTTCAACGTACCATTTGCATCGGCTGTAGCCCAACTTAATGCAATATTGGTAGCAACAGAAGAAGCTCCAAGATTAGTACTAATAGACCAAGAATAACTTAATGCATTGCTTTGTGCAAACGCTATATACCCTACACTAACAGTATATGTTTGTGTACCCGTACCTGTTTTTGTTAAGGTTACTGACTCAGTGCTTGTTCCATTAGGACTCAATGGGAAAGTATAGGCGGAACCAGCTCCTGTAGGGAAAGCAACAATAACATCGCCAGTACTATTGGTTACTATTTTACCAGCACCAGAAATAGCATTGGCATATGCCAATGTTAAGTTATTTGCACCAAGCGTAAGATTCACACTGGTCAATGTTAATAATCCTGTGACAGAAACATTACTACTCAAAGTAATCCCTGTACCACTAATTGATAAATTAGTAAATGTGCTAGATGTAGAACCTGGGAATCCTGTGGCTCCACCTTGTAATATCAATGAACCACCACCAGTGATAGTTCCTGTGCCGATAGAAAATGCACCAGTTACTGTTAATGTAACACCATTATCTATTATTAAACTACCAGTACCACTCAAGGCTAAACTTGCTAGCGTTTGGTTACTACTTATTTGCAAGGTAGCACCAGTACTTACAGTAGTTGCGCTAGTAGCTGGTACAGTTGTTCCGCCTGGATGGTTCAATTGAAGCTTTCCAGCAGAAACATTTGTAGATGTAGTGTACGTATTTCCAGCAGTTAAAATTACGTTTCCTGCGCCAGTTTTAGTAATTCCATGACTACCACTTATTATTACACCGCTAATGGTAAGGGCGTTGCTTCCAGTATTTGCAACCTGACTAATAATACAACCAGTAGCTGACAAACTGATATTTCCACTAAATATTGCATTATTATCTGTGCTACCACCAATAGTATATGTGTAACCAGTACCAGTAGGTGCTGAAGAAGCGATGGTAATTAGTCTAGCAAAAGTATAAGCTCCACCAATTAATAATGTTGGATTTGAACCAGATACAGTACTTGCATTACCAACTATCACAGAACCTATTGCAGTACCTAATGGTCCTGCAACAGCAGTAGAAGGCACATTTGCACCAACTACTAAAGTACCTTGACTAACAGCGGTAGCACCAGTGTACGTATTTGCACCAGAAAGCACTAAAGTACCTAGACCACTCTTAGTAACTCCTTTACCTGATAATGTCTCACCAATTACACCTCCAAATGTTAGTGTATTACTAGACACAGTAAGAGTATGGCCAGAAGTAATGCTATAAGTACCTGTACCTAAGTTTAAAGATTTAGACCCTGTAAATGTTAAGGCAGCACCAAGGTTACCAAGGTTAATATTATTGGTAAGTGCAATATCAGAACCGCTAGTATTATCAAATATACTAGTACTGTTCATGTTAATAGTTGTAGCATTTGGCAATGCTGCTGCGTTATTGATATTTAATTGTGCGAGCGCAGACACCGTTACAGCAGGAGAACCAGTGAATGCGTTTGTACCTGCTAGTGTTACCGAACCACCAGTAACACTCAATGTACCTGTACCAGTATTATTACCAGACAATATTAAACTACCAGCGCTATTTGTGGTGGTTCCAGTATAAGAATTGTTACCAGATAAGGTTACTGTACCTGCTCCAGAGTTTGTTACAGAAAGCGCACCGCCACCAGTACCATCTTGTATTACACCTGCGTAAGTACTTGTACCCGCAGAATTTATAGTCAATGTTTTAGCAGATGCGGAAGCATTTTCAATAACTGGAGAACCTGGGATAGCATTGGTGTTTAAACTTGGTACCGTAAGGTTGTTGCCATTCAATTGTAGCTTACCAGTACTACCAGAAGTAAAAGTAACTGCATTGGGCGTGGTTGAATTTATGGCACCTGCATTACCCATTTGCAATGCACCTGCACCTATTGATACTCCACCTGTAAATGTATTGTTATTGCTTACTATAGTAGTACCACCACCGTTTTGTGCAAGCACACCAGTACCTGTTATAAACCCAGATAGTGTAATGTTAGCAGCAGTTGCATCAGGACTTATTGTAAGCGTATTTGCACCTAGGTCAATATTGCATGATAGTGTAGAAGGTGTGCTAGGAGCGGTATTAAAAGTATAGCCATTTGCCGCTATAGCAACAGCTTGAGGTGCAGAGTTGTAAGTAGTAGGTAATGTAACCGTACCACCTTGGCTATTAGAGAAACTAGCAATGCTGGCACCAGCCGAAGGCCAAGCTAAACCTCCAGTTGTAGCAACAGCCGAAGTGTACCATAAACCCGTATTCCAATTAGCAGATTGAGGTGAAGCATTTCCACCATTCCAGTAATAGGAAACACCACTTAAAACACCTAAAACTAAATTGTAATTACCAGCACTTCCTCCCCCTATAGCGTTTGATGGACCGACCGCTGTGGTAGAACTAACAGTTTGCCCAGTAGAACCTCCATAAGAAACATAAGCCCCTGCGGTTCCTGTATTCGCACCAACCACATTATTTGAGCCTAATGAACTTTTACCCAACGTAACAACAATTGCGCCTGAACCAGAGGTTAAAAAAGTAGCCCCGCCAGTTTGTGTGGTGGTAAGATTCCAATACTCTGATGAACTTGGCGTAATTGAACCATCGTTTGTAGTTGAATATGAACCAGCACTAAATACCTGAACAGTTGCTGTGTTACCAGCAGAACCATTAGTGCCAAATTGTGCCAACAGTGGTAAGTAAGTGGTTCCTGTTGTTCCAACAGGGAATGTATATTTTGAATTGGCATTGCCAGATGTTAAACTAGCAGCTAAATTCCAAGAAACAGGGCCACTGATATAGGTTGTAGTACTGCCTCCCACAATGGCAGCATTTGATGTATTACTGATAGTTAAGGTGTAACCAGTAGTAGTCAGTATTCCACTTGTTAGTGTAAGTACACCTGTAGTGCCAAGGGTAAGGTTATTGTTTAAAGTTGCATTTGCACTTATCTGTAAACTATTAAATGTAGTAGTAGTAGCTGACGTTCCTGGGAAATTAATACCAGAACTGTTAAGAATTATTGTACCATTATTGGTGATTGTACCAGTAGAAGGGGTGTAAGTACCTGTAATGGTTAATTTCTTACTAGCATCTACAACAATGGTGCCGCCACCCGTCAAATCCAAATTGCCAATGCTTTGGTCGGTACTTATCCGCAAGGTGGCACCACTACCTACTGCGCAACTTGTACCAGTGGGAATAGTTGTGGTACCATTCAATTGTAAAGTACCACCAGTAACATTTATTGTTGAACCCGTTCCAGTTCCTGTCAAAGTATTTGTACCTGTTAGCACCAATGTACCTGCACCAGCTTTGGTAAGGTTGAATGCCCCACTAATTACACCACCCAATGTAAGTGTGCTTGCAGTAGCGGTTATGGTACGGCTTGTAGTAAGTGCTACAGCACCAGTACCAAGGTTTAAGGCATTAGAACCTGTAAACGTTAAATTACTACCTAAAGAAAGTGGATAGTTACTTGTTGTTACGCTACTTCCGCTTGTATTGTCTATAGATCCACCATTAATGGTAAATGTACCTGCAGTTCCAAGAGCAGAAGCATTATTGATGGCTAATGTACCAGCCGTTAATGTAACGCCACCAGTATTTGTATTTACAGAACTTAAAACAGCCGTACCGCCCGAACCATTTATTGTTATTAAGCCAGAACCACTTATTGCGCCAGACAAAGTAAGCGATTGCGCAGATGCAGGAGCTAATGTAATAGCACTTGTACCTAAAGCAACAGTACCAGCTAATGTAACGGCAGAAGCCCCTGTAGTTAGCGTATAACCAGTGGTGCTAAATGTTGTAGAAGTTGGTGTAAAATTGGCATTCACAGTAACTGTACCAGCAGTACCTGCTATAACTGCAGCACTAGCGTCTGCCCAAGTAGATGCAGTTCCCGTATTAGTTCCAAATCTCCAGTTATTGGCAGTTCCCCAAGTACCTGTACCTCCTGCTGCTGGAGTAGCACTGTTGCTAGCACCATTCCAATAATAAGTATTCGGAAGAAATGGCGTACCGCTACAGTTTGCTGCTGCAGAATAATTGAATGCATTATCTACCGCATAAATTGCATAATTATATTGAGTGGTATTGGTAAGCCCATTATCTGTAAAAGTGGTGGTGCCGGCAGGAATCAACGCCACAACCGTACCATTACCCAATGTATTACCTACCGCATAAATACCGTTAGCATTAGGTGAACCTGTGAGCGCAGTTGTTGCTAATCTTACAATTAAATAGCCAGCCAAGCCACTTTCTGCATCAGACGATGCACTCCAGTTTAGTACATTAGACGCATTACCCGCAGTAGCCGATTGCCCAGTAACGTTAGCTGGTGCAACATTATCAAACCCAACAGGCGTACAAGATGCACAATTAGGGTAAATAACAATATCGTCAACATCAACAGCTGCTAGTGAATTTAAGCCTGCAGTAATAGTCTTAATTGCAGCAAAGCCAGTTCCATCACTTGCTGTAGCACCAGTACCAACTGTAGCTAAAGGTGCTTTTGTCCATACACTTGAAGTATTAACCAAAGAAAGAACTGATGAAGCCGCTGAAGTACCAAAGGTTGTTCCCAAACCAACTCCTATAGTAGCAGCAGGAGCGGCTGTAGTACGATAATAAAATTGGACAACATAGGTTGTAGATACCGCAGGACTAATGGCTGGAGATATAAAATATTTTCCATTTGTTGTTTGAATAGGGAAAGTTCCATAAAAAGAACCTGTTCTTGGTGTTCCAGAAGTACTAATTGTGTTCTGTGTTCCCCCTGCTCTATTTGCCCAAGTAAGACCAGAAGTTGTAGCTTGGGTTACAGTTGTTTGAGCATATTGATTTTCAAATCCTCCTTGGGTTGCTGGAAATAAGCCTAATGTTTGACTAAAATTGGTGAATGTAACAAAGTTGAAAGGCGAATTAGTTACTGTTCCAGCTACGCCTCCAATTGAACTTGTTAAATTTGCTGTTGAAGAAATAGATATTGTAAAAGGAAGTGTGGGAGACGAAGCCACGTCGCAAATGACATAAAAATATGTTGCAGTAGTACTAAACGAATTGTTAGCACTAATAGAGGTTAAAGCTATTGTTGTAGCACCTTGGGTTGTAGAACCAACAGTACAAAAACTACCTCCAGACCCAGTGTATGCAGCCGTAGTACCATTATTATACAACCTTACATTACTAATTGAAGTAGATGTATTACCAGAAGTAGTAAATGTTACAGCCGTAATTGTACCAGCTGCAGAACCAGTAACAGAGAAGCCAAATATGGCCTGCCCAATTGCACCTGGCACTAATGGAGAACCATTTGAAAGACCTGTAACACCAGTAGCAGAAAGGGTTGTGGTAGCAGCAAAAGCCCCACCCACAAAGAGAAAGCTAATCATGGTAAGCATTATTGAGGTAAATGCCCGCTTGAAATGCTGGGAGAAACCCAATGAATGTTCATTTACTATGTCTTGTTTTGAAAACAAAACACTGTTTCTTGTAGTGGGGAGCGTACTTTTTATATTGCTGTTATTAGCATTATTTACGAAACTTGTGGGGTTGATGTTATGGCTAAACATCGAAAAGAGTGTCAATTTTTTTTTCATATTGCAACAATTATTACTACTATAATTAATATTTTTAGGGTGCATTTTGATAACTTATTGCACACTCCACCTATTAGTGGTGATGCAAAGGTTGCCAGTAAAATTTATTCCACTGTCCTACACTATCCTGCTTCTTACTACTTTTTTTTTAAAAAATTACCAGATTACCTTTTATTAAACAAATGTACATTTGACATTAATAATATAATTTAAAAGGCAATCCTACCAGTGAGGTTAAATAACCATCCTCCATTGGGTACAAGCTTTCTGAACCCTAGAAAACATTATTTATAGCTAACGAGAAAGCTAACTGAAGAAAGGGAAAATAAACCTTTATATAACAAGGAAATTTTTCCTACCATAAAAGATGGTGGAACAAAATGGACAAGATTATAAAACCCAAATATTCAACCCCACAAAAAAGGTCAAAAGATCCAGTCTTCAGACCTTCAACTTTTGACCCTTTTTTCGTTAATCGGGGAGAAACGGTAATCGCTAGTGGTTGCCTCCACAAACTTGCGATAACCGATCTTTGACTTTTGACTATCGACTTTTAACGTCTATTCCCTATGGCAAGATGGTGCCATTAAATTCTGTACCCCAGTTTCCCTTGGCGCTTTTGTTTATCCAACGCATCCAATACCAAACCTTCAAACCAGCCTGTGTACCCTCAAAGCTTATCATCAATGGCGATTTCGTAATCGTATCCAAAAATGTAAGGTCTCCTATGGATACCGGTGCTACCCCTCCTATCTTATGCCATATCTCGCAGCCGGTTGCGCCGTGGGGCTTCCCCTTTTTACCAGATACACTATCAAGATAAGAGATTTTATGTGCCAGTCTGTAACTATCATCCACACTGCCTTCGGGCTCACTATTGGGTATGGCCATTATTCCATGAACTCCACCCACCACCGGAATGTTTAGCGTAATCCTATCCGTAGAAGTAAGTACACTTGTGAGAAAGTCCCCAAAAATAAGTCGCAATATCGCCTTCATCTTCCCCTTCGAGATGTTTTTGTCCTTCACATTGGCAGCGGTACTGGTTGCCGCAGTGGTTGCCAAAGGATAAAGATTATTCCAGTTCGCCAACTCTGCAATCATGGTTGCCTTGTTGGCAAGGCTTACACCAAGCCTTGTAATGTTTGTTAGTATATAAGCCACTGCTACCGCAAAGTAGATATTCAGTAAGCTTTCTTTTTTTGCGAAAAATGCCATTTTATGTAATTTAATTTTTTAATAAATATTGATACCTAATTATTTCAACAACCATTTAATACGACCAAACACTTGTTTGTAATGTCTAGTTTTCCCTCTGAGTCAATTGGTTCGAACTTGGAGCCAATTGACTCAGAGGCAAATCGTGTTGAAAAAGCCTTGTATTTGACTGATTTAACCCCAAATTCAATCAAATTCGACCCTTGTTCACTTGGTTTTACCTCTCATCCAACTGGTTATGAACCAAAACCACTTGGTTTTGGGGTAAATCCACTCAAAATGCCCCTGTTTTATGCCCGCTAAAACCCGTATCCAATTGGCTACAAGCCGAAACCAGGTGCTTTGAAGTTGCATTTTGGTAGAAAGAAACCAGATCGACTAGGCCAATCTACTGGAATAAAAGAGTTTGAGAGCGGAAGGAAAGGTGATTTTATCCAGCGGGAGGTCTATATTATGCAATAAGGTGGAAAGGTGGCTGCGGCAGGCAATTTTGGAGATGAAGTAATGAAAATGAGGTATGGATGTAAGAAAGATGGGGCAGGATAAGGTAAATGAACGTAAGATTAGTTGGGTAATAAAATCCGTCCACATATAAAATGGCGGTGGTGTGGAAGCTGTATGCGGAATATTTTTATGGATGAACATTTGCTTTAATTATTGGATGTTGAGCAATTGGAATACGGGGGAGTTAACCAAAAAAGGAATTTGTTGTAGATAGGTGATATTGTAATTGTTTTTTTCATTTAACCCGTTTAATCATTTTTATGAAAAAGTTCTGTGGGCAACCAAGAAAATCGTTAGAAGGCAAAGTTATAGGAATAAAAGTTGGTAATCCAATAAACTAAATTTTATTAGGGATAAAAGAAATATGCACCAGTTTATTTAAACAGGATGTTTAGGTATATTGAGCGTGTAATTAGAGAACTGGCATCTTGCCATCATACCTTAATAAAACAGAATGGCTAGCTACTATTTGCTTTTTTATCGTAACCTTATCCATGCTCTTTTTAGTATTTCGATGATAAGTTTAATCTAACCGAAACCAGTAAGTAGCCACAATAGAAAGCCTTTGCCATTATCCATGAGATTTCTTCAATCATCAAAGTCACATTCCTTTGGTTCCAAACACCCCTATTAACAAATAATAATACTTTGTGCTTACTTAGCCTATGTAGTTTATTTACTCCTATTTTTACCACATGAAATTAGTGTACCTATTCCTGTTAATAATTATAGTGGCTGCAATATTTCCCTCTTGCAAAAAAGATACTTTTATCAGCTCTCCCAGTGCTTCTGTTTACTTATCGGTAGATACATTAAATTTTGACACGGTATTTACCGGCAATGGTTCCATTACCCAATATTTTAAGATATTCAATAACAATAACCAAAAACTAAGACTGAATGAGGTGAAACTGATGGGTGGCACCAACTCTTATTTTAAGCTTAACGTGGATGGCACACCAGGTACTTACTTTGCAGGATTAGAGATGGAGGCCAACGATAGTTTGTACGGTTTTGTTACGGTAAACATCAATCAATCAACCGCTACAACCCCTTTTGTGATACGCGACAGCATCCGCATTACCTACAACGGCGATACCACTTACTTACAATTAACCGCTGCGGGACAGAATGCACACTTCCTTAAGAATACTGTTATTACCAAAGATACCACGTGGACAAACAACCTCCCCATCGTAATAAATGGGGGCGTAACAGTAAATGCCGGTGCCACTTTAACCATTAACCAAGGTACACATATTTATCTCAATGCCCACTCCCCTATTATTGTAAACGGTAGTTTACAGGCGTTTGGAGATAGCGGCATCCTAAAACGCATCAACTTTCTGTGCGACAGGCTGGATGCGCCCTACAACAACCAGCCAGGTTCATGGCCGGGCATCTTTTTTAATAGTACCAGCAGTAACAATATATTGCAGTATTGTAACATCAAGAACGCCAATGAAGGTGTTTCGGTGGCTGCACAGGGAGCAAGTGGAAATACCACGCTCACGCTGAACCAGTGCATTTTCGATAATATAAAAGATATTGCCGTTGGTGGTGTAAATGCCAGCATAGCCGCCACTAACTGTTTGGTGAGTAACTGTGGCAATAATGTGGTGTTATCCAGTGGTGGTAATTATAGTTTTAACCAATGCACCATTGTAGGGTACGACAATGTGAACATAGCCCACTCAAACCCGGTAATGAGCATTAGCAATACCGATTTTTCCAATAAGGTTTACAACCTCAATTGTTTGGTTGTTAATAGCATTATATATGGCTCCAGCGGGATTGTGGGAGACGAATTGGTAATAGATAAAAAAACAGGAACAGGCGCAAGCTACACTGTAGCCTTTACCAATACGCTCTACAAAGCACAGGATGCAATAACTTTATTGGCAACGTTTACTGGTTGCCTACCCAATCAGTCGCCCATGTTTGTAAATATAAAAACAGACAGTTCCAATTTTGATTTCCACTTGGCAGACACTTCACCCTGCATTAAGGCCGGAATAAATACGGTCATACCAATAGATTTGGAAGGTAATCCACGTCCATCTATCAGTCCAGATTTAGGATGCTATCAGAGGAAATAGGCAGTCAATCAATAGTGAAAATGTAAGCAAAAAATGATTGAAATGATGCTTCAGGGTGTTTATTGCTACACAAAGTGTGACAAAGTATATACATACAATAGTAGATTTTTGCGAGGTAAAAGGCAATTAGAGAGTTTCTTGTTACAGGAATCAAGCGAAGGAGTATAATGCAAGATGAACAGTTTGTTTTATTGCCATGGCATAAGGATTGCCAAGTATTAGGTCTTGCTGATAAATAAGGATAAGATACCTACAACATGATCAGGAGGGCGTATTGAAGAAAAACGAATAGTTGATGCACAGAAAATTAAATAGGAAGATGAAGCACTACATTATTTTCAGGTACTCGCCGAATAAATGTACTTTTTTTCTTCTTTTCGCCTAATTATCGTTATTATTGTCTTTTCACGAAGAAACTTGCAAATAAATCATACAACAACACAGTTTAAAATGAAACATCTTTACCTTTCCCTTTTCTCTTTATTGACCCTTGTTTCTTTTTCTTTTGGACAGACAAAATCTAAGTCCGAAGTAGATAGGATGTTAGCGAACAGTAAAAGTACATCTGCACGTACCCTCTTGACCGATGGCACTGAATACACTGTAAAAGATTCGCACACCGATGAAAATTTGGGCATTGAATACGTTTACCTGCAACAGACTTACAAGACAATCAAGGTATATAACGTAATTAAATCAACAGTATTTAAAAATGGTGTTCTGCAATATAGTTCTGGTGATTTTATTACAGACATTGCAGCTAAGGCACCAAGTGCCACACCAACGCTTTCGGCTGGTGATGCCATAGGCAAGGCAGCGATATACCTGGGTTTGGGCAAAACCACAACCCTGACAGAGGTGACCAATACATTTGCATCAGACAAAAAGATTGTTTACTCCACTGGCGGCATTGCCAAACAGAACATCAATACCGAGTTGGTTTGGGTAAGTAACGATAATGGCAAAACGATATATCTTGCCTGGAACGTACAAATAGCACCGATAAAAGGTAGCGATTATTGGCATGTACGTGTGGATGCAGCAAATGGAGCCATCATAAACAAAGGCAACTACACCGTTTATGAAAAGAATAATACCAAGATACTAAAAAAAAACGAACAGTCAAAGTTCAACCAGCATTATGAAGCTGGGAGTGAGGGAATGAATGCACTAAAAATAGTAAACAGGTTGATGGCTCCACCCCCACCGCCAACTACTGCTCAATATAATGTAATCCCTTATCCAAGTGAAAGCCCTTTTATTACAGGCCCTACCATAGTTACCAATCCGTGGAATCTAGCTGGTACTGGAAACAAAGCAACCACTTATGGTTGGCATTTTGATGGTTCAACAAATTATAAAATTACACGCGGAAACAATGTATTTGTATATGATGATAGCTTAAATAAAAATAAGCCAGGAAGAGCAGATACATCAACAACAGCCATTCCATCCCTGACATTTAATTACACCCCCGATTTTACACATTCACCCTTTCTTACACAAAACAGAAAATTTGCTGAAGCCAACCTTTTCTACTGGAATAACCTGATGCACGATTTATCTTACCAATATGGTTTTACAGAATCTGCTGGTAACTTCCAGAACTTTAATATAGGTAGGGGTGGCAAGCAAGCCGATGCCGTACAGGCAGAAGCGCAAGATGGAAGCGGTAGGGATAACTCCAATTTTAGTGCCTTACCAGATGGACAGACTGGGCGTATGCAGATGTACCTGTTTAACAGTAATATAACTACAGGAAATAAGGTTACCATCAGTACACCTGCTGCCATTGTTGGCGATTATAATTATGTGGAGGGTGCATTTAGCAATGCCAATCAATTGGTATATTCAGGTGCTATTACAGGGGACTTTGTGTTGTATAATGATGATGCCGCAGGCACTACACACATTGCGTGTGCTGCACCGGTGAATAATATAAATGGAAAGATAGTATTGGTAGATAGGCTTACCTGTGGTTTCACAGTTAAGGTACTCAATGCGCAAACTGCAGGAGCTATTGCAGTGATAATGGTAAATAAGGATTCTACTCCTCCGTTTGTAATGGGTGGTACAGATAATACTATTACCATACCTGCTGTGATGATATCATTGGCTGATGGAGCTAAAATAAAAGCACAACTGGCCGCAGGCCAAACAGTATCGGGTACAATCAATGTTACACACAAAGGTCAGATATTTGATGGCGACTTGGACAATGGCGTTGTTACACATGAATACACACACGGTATATCCTTACGGTTAACAGGTGGGCCATCCACTACTTCTTGCCTTGATAATTATGAACAAGGTGGCGAAGGCTGGAGTGATTATGTTGCCCTAATGATGACCACCGACTGGAAAACCGCCCTAACAACTGATGGTACTAAAAAAAGGATAATGGGTTCCTACGCCTGGGATCAAGACCCTGGCATACAGGTTGGTATAAGGACTTATCCATATACTACTGATACGTCTGTTGATAAACACACTTACAAGGACGTGGGAGATACGGTAAATTTCCCGCAAACTGATAATAATAATAAGGTAATACCTAATGCTACCGAGGTGCATTATATTGGTGAGGTATGGTGTTCTGTTCTTTGGGATATGACGTGGGACATCATCAAGCAAGAAGGTGTAATAAATGGCAATCTGTTTGATGCTACCGCAGCAGGTGGCAATACGGTTGCGTTGCAATTGGTGATTGAAGGACTTAAATTGCAACCATGTTTACCTGGTTTTATTGATGCAAGGAATGCAATATTGGCTGCCGACTCCATCCTTTACAATAATGCACACAAATGTGCCATCTGGAAAGCCTTTGCTGGAAGGGGCATGGGATACAGCGCAAGACAAGGAAGTTCCAACATCTGTGGCGATGAAAAAGAAGCTTTTGATGTGCCGCCTTGTGCATTGCCATTATCATTGATAGATTTCAGTGCAACAGCTAGCGTAAATAAGGTATTGTTGAAATGGACTACCACTGCAGAAACTAATACAAATGGATATACAATAGAATATTCCTCGGATGCTGTTAGTTGGTCTAATATTGGTGTTATAAGTGCTAAGAATGTAGCTGGAATAAACCAATATGGTCTTACTCACTACCAACCTGTAACTGGCAATAACTACTACAGATTAAAAATGTTGGATAAGGATGGAAGCTTTAAATACAGTAAGGTAGCATTGGTTAAATTTTCAGGTATTTCCGCATTTACGATTTACCCTAATCCTGTAAAGGGAACATTAACTACAGAATTATTTAAAACTCAAGCAGAGAAGTTAAACGTAAAGATAATAGATATTACAGGCAGAGTTTTGCAAAGCAAGCAAGTACAGGCACAATCTGGTGATAATATTTTCCAATTAAATACTTCGTCTTTATCTAAAGGAACTTACCTCATTGTGGTAGAAGGTGCAACGAGGGAAGTGAAGCAGTTTGTGAAGGACTAGTTACTAAACGATTACTTAATATATGAAACCATATCGTAAGGGGGATAACCATTCTTCTGTTATGATATGGTTTCCTTTTATACAGTATATTTGGGTAGATGCTCAAAGGCATCTTTCTTAAAAAATTGCTTAGGTCTCCCCGCTTTTGCGAGGTACGAAGCAACCTTTTTTAGGGCTAAGATGCGTGAAAATTATTGAAAAGGGTTGCTTCGTGCCTTGCTATGACGCAAAGATTATGGAGAATAACCAACCGAAAACTTGTTTTAAAATAGGTTTAGGGAGTGTTAAACTAGCTTTTACCACCAATAATCTGGAGGCGAGTTGGGTAAAAGATAAGCTCGGTCGGTTTAAAGGTGGGTACCCCCACCTTCAAGGTAAGCTGGGTTAGCTAAAAGGTAGGCTGGCTTAGGTTAGAGCTCGGCTCGGTCGGTTTGGAGGTGTGTACCCCCACCTTCAAGGCAGGCTGGGTTAGCTAAATGGTAAGCTGGCTTAGGTTAGAGGTGGGGTAATGAGGTGGGGACTCCACCTCATTACCCCCCTTCCCACCAGAAAGAAGGTTGGAAAACAAGGGAATTTAATTATCACTTATCTTGCCCAATTGGCTAGCATTTATTTGTTGTTAATATTATTTAATCGTTATCTTATTGTATTTGGAAAGGTCTCACGTTTTGATTTTGATAATGAGAAGTATTTTACACGAAAATATTTTTAACTGCATGAGGAGATGTCTGTTGTTTACAGCTTTTACAGGTTCTGTATATGCTGTTGCAGGTCAGGAAGGTTCTTTTCTTGCCCTTGATAATAATAAACAATTGTTTATTGTTCATACAGGTCTTACGCAGGGTAGTTGCAGATCAACCCAACTAAACCTTTGCTCAAATGTGGGGAGTCCCCTATCGATTGGCCTGGCTGGCAATACACTTTACTTTAATGACAATCAAGGCAATTTATATAGTACCCTTCTGGACTCTACTGGTGCGGTAGGCAATTGTAAACTGATTGGTAACTTTATAAGTAAAAGTAGAGCCATATATGGGTTGACAGTTGGCCCAGATAGTGTTGTTTATGCTGGCAGTGGCAATCTGATAGAAACATACGACATCAAGACGGGAACATTCGGAACATTGGGGCGTTTGCCCTCAAACTATAAAATTGGAGGTGATTTGATGTTTTACAATGGATCCTTATTTGAGGCTTGTACCAATACTACAACTGGTAACAATGAATTGGTATTGGTAAATCTTTCAAATCCTTCCGCAAGTACCCAATACCTACCATTTACTTCGGGGACCATCTTTGGCTTTGCAAGTATAACCAAACGTTGTAGCTTTAATCAATCATTTGCACTAGGACAAGCTGGCGATATTTACAAAGTTGATATGGCTAACAAGACACAAGACCCTACACCCTATTGCATATTACCATTTAATATTAATGATGCGGCAAGCCTTGCTGAAACCCAAACAGAAGCCCCCCCCTTGCCCCCTGCGGTAATTAGTCCGGCAATATATTGTGTAAATACCCCATCAACTCAGCTTACAGCAACAATATCCACCATAAAAGATACGCTTAGATGGTACACAGTGGCAAGTGGAGGAAATGCTACTGGTGCTCCATTCCCAACTATTGGTAGCAGCCCAAGCACCATTACTTATTACATTAGCCAATACGATACCGCCACCACATGTGAAGGGGAGAGGGCTGCGATAGTAGTAAATGTGGATTCAATCATCAATCCATCCATTAGCATCTCTACCACTAAAACAGATATTTGTGCCGGACAAACCATTGGTTTCATGGCTACTGATAACATTGGCACTACCAACCCAACCTTTCAATGGATGATAAACGGACAGAATGTAGGTAACAATAAAGATACTTTCAGCACTAAGAGCATTGCAAACAATGATAAGATTACTTGTGTGTTGAACACCAAATTGTCTTGTGCCACCAATCCCGCTACTGTTAGTAATGAGCTAATCATTGCATCCACACAATCCAGTTACCCTACCATTTCAATAAAAGCATCAGATAGTTCATTTTGTCCGGGTACTTCAATAACATTTGTGGCAACAAAAACTGTTGCCGGTACCAGTCAGGTGCAACATTGGATGGTAAATGGTATGGAGGTAAATAACAATACAGATACATTTATTACCAAGACTTTGGTAAATGGTGATATAGTCAGTTGCAATTTAATAACAAGTGGCAAATGTGTTTTTCCAGATACAGCTATCAGTAATACCATCAAATTGTCTGTTACTGCAAAGATTCTTCCTACGGTTACTATTACGGCAGATACAACTGCTGCATGTGCCGGTTCGCCAATTAATTTTAGTTCTACTGAAACACATGGAGGATTGCAACCAGCCTATCAATGGAAAGTAAATGGAAGGGATGTGATGGGGGCTACCTCTAATACCCTAACAATCACATCGCTTAATAATCAGGATGTGGTTACCTGTAGAATGATAAGTGATGCAAACTGCCTAATCTCTAATAGTGCCACAAGTAATGATATTGTCATTACAATTACTCCAAACCCTGTTCCATCAATTCAGATTGCCGCAAGTGATACCATCATTTGCAAAGGTGCTAACGTATCATTTAATGCATCAGTAAAGAATGCAGGTACTTCTCCAATATATCAATGGTTGGTGAATGGGAAAGATGTAGGCGTTAATACCATTGGCTTTTCTAGTTCTTCATTCAATAATGACGATACGGTTACCTGTCGGTTTATTGTAAATACTGCCTGTGCAGGTTTGGATACAGCAACAAGTAACACTATAGTTATTAAGTATGCCTCATTGCTCAAGCCTACCATTGTTATTTCTGCCGATACCACAACCATTTGTACTGGAGAAAAGGTAACATTCAAATCTGCAATTACTTATGGAGGGAATCAACCTGTTTATAGCTGGAAGAAGAATGGCGTTACGATAAACGGGGCTGTAAGTGATACATTGATGATTGATTCAATTGCTGATGGTGATATGATTTCAGGTATGTTGGTTAGTAGTATCCCTTGTTTGTCAATTAATAATGCGAATAGTTCACCCGTTACCATTAATGTAAAGAGTTTACCAATAATACCTACTATTACAGGCAGCAATTCCATTTGTGTAAATAAGACAACAACACTCTTCGACATGGCGTTAGGTGGGACTTGGAGTAGCGATGCAATATCCATTGCCACGATTGACAATACAGGTATTATTACAGGAATTGCCGCTGGAAATGCAATCATCAGCTATGCTAAAACAAATGGCTGTGGCACCACCACCCAAACATATCCTATCACCGTTTCCAGCAATATACTGGGCAGCATTATCGGTGAAAGCAGTATCTGCAAGGGGGATAGCACACAGTTTAGCAATTCATCAGCTATATCTGGAAATTGGATAAGTGCCAATTCTACCATTGCCACTATTTCTAAAAATGGCATCGTACATTCGGTAGATACAGGCACGACAACTATATTGTATGTTATTTCAAATGCTTGTGGAACAGATACATTGTATAAAACTTTAACTGTATCTGGAGAAAAGCCATTGGGACACCCATTCAGTATTGAACAGCCTACCTGTATCAAACCTTTTTCGGGAGAGGTTACCATTGATGTGATTGGTGCAGAAATGCCCTACAGAATCTTACTGAATGCAGATACGTCAATTGCACCAACTACCATATCAAAATTAGAAGAGGGTAATTATCCTGTTTATATCTATAATCGTAGCAGATGTCTGGTAGATAGTATAACGGACATTTCCTTGAAAATGCCAGAAGATGGCAGTTGTAGAACCATACATGTGGCAACAGCATTTGCGCCAAACAGTACTGTAGGGAATAATTTATTGAGACCAATTGGCGGAAATACGGCAAACATCAAGAATGTTATATTCAAGGTTTTCAATCGTTTTGGCAATAAGGTTTATGAAAGTCATTCCCTGTATAATGGTTGGGATGGACGAGTAAATGGAACATTACAGAACGCAGATACTTATATATGGTACTTGGAATATAAACTTACAAATGATACCGCTCCAATAAATTTGAGCGGAACAAGCGTTTTACTAAGGTAATTGCAGCGGTTTGTGTAATGATACTGGTCTTTTTAAATGGGAATGTATAAATAACCCCGATGATGCGGTTCGGAGCCGGGATAACGGGGTTCAGAACTAGGATGATGGGGTTCAGAACCGGGATGATGGGGTTCAGGAACAGAAAGATGAAGTTCATACAAGTGATAAATAATAAAAAGGAGCGTATGTATAAAAAGTTACTCGTCAGTGCAATGCTGATATTGTGTTTTGTAAAATTTTCAGGTGCGCAGACAGCTAAGACAGCAATTGCCAGAAGCGAAGCATACCAATACTACATTTATGTTTCGGGCATTAACTCCAAAGCCGATGTTGAGGCGTTGGAAACAAAGATTCAAAAGAAACCCGGTGTCACCTACTTTCTGGGTAACCGTTATCCTGTTCGCTATTTTTTATTGAAATCCCCCAAGGAAGTTAGTAAAGCAACTTTTTCTGGTTGGATTGGCAATAGGTTTAAAGTGGAATACTATGCCGAAGGTGAGTTTTCAAAAGAAGATGCATTAATGACTGGCATTAACCTTCGGAAAAAGAGCCTAAAGACACAATAAATAAAAAAACTACTTCAATTCAGCTTCTGCTAATCAGACCCTAAATAATTATTTATGAGGAAAATAATATCATTCTTGGCTTTTATGCTACTTGTGGCTGCATTGAATGCACAAACATTTACTGGAAATTCCGGAGCATCTATTGGTGCAATACCCGATAGCGGTAAGGCAGTAGGTGCTACCTGCTTCCCGCTCACTGTTTCAGGTTTGCCAAATGGAGGAATCATTGATAGCACTTATGGCTTGGCATCCGTTACTGTAAATATTACGCACAGCTATGATGCGGATTTGGTTATAAAGCTAAAAGCACCTGATGGAACAGTGATTGTATTGAGTAACCAAAATGGTAGTTCCAAGAATAACTACACAGGTACCATCTTTAATGCCACAGCAAGTGCAGGTATTGCAGCAGGTAGTCCACCTTTTACGGGTACATTCCTGCCGGAAGGTGGAAACTTGGGTGCGGTGAACAACAAGCAAAACGGCAATGGAATCTGGTCTCTTTGCATTGAAGATGTAAACCCAGGCAACACGGGTACATTGGATAGTTGGAGCATGACGTTTAATAATAAACCAGCTTTGGCACCTCCGCCCATTCCTGCTTGTACAAGCAATGCCATTGCCATCAATACCTGTGTTGATGCACCTTTTGTTTGTAACCTAGATGGATTTTGCGGTAGTACATCTGCTTCCTTTGGTGCTTATGAATGGACTGGACTGACCGATGCGTTTTATTCATGCAAACAATCCACCATCCAAAACAACTCGTTCATAAAGTTTGTAGCC
>JANYEU010000454.1 GCA_025362915.1 Chitinophagaceae bacterium
CGTCAACTATTTCATGATTTTTTAAGCTATAAAAAGGTATTCACGTCTATTCTCTCAAATTTTACTCATTGATAAACAAATAATTTACCAGCTACATGCAACTGGATTTAACCATTCGCAGCTAATGTATATTATTCTATACATTTAAATGCTTTTTCAGCACTGGCTTCTACCGTAATGCTGACATTGTAATCTTTCTTTTCCATTTTCTTTTAATTTTAAATTATTAATGAATCTTATGCAAAGAACTGGATAGTTTTTTTGATGGCGTTGTAAAAATCGGAAGTGCTATTCTTTATAAAATAATTTTCCAAAATCATTTGTTGTATTTTCAAAACCAGAATAGGATAGACCAGTAAATCTTTTAAACTCTTTCATAAAATGAGATTGGTCGTAATAGAAATCGTAAAAATCATTTTTCATAAATGACCGTTCATCATTGTTTGCAACTGCATTATAATATTGTTTAAACCGTAGTACGGTAGATAGATTCTTAGGGCTGATACCTAACTTTTCTGTAAACTTCATATTTAGCCATCGGCTACTATAGCCTGTTTTTCTCTCCAATTCCTTGATGGTGATTTTTCCTTTTGATGATGTTATCTTAGCCACACAATATTCAAAAACAGAATCTTCCTCCTGTTGCAGTAGTTGCTTTAGCAAAAACTGTTGCAATAAAGCCACTTTTCCTTCCACCTTTTCAACGTTTGCAATCTGTTCTTCCAGTTGCTTGGCAATGATTCCCGATATTATCTGTAAGTGAATGAATTTGGTTTTTAATGTCATTAAGGGGCATACGAAAAAAGCGATAAGCCCCTTGAGGATTAAATTCTGCACAAAGTGTTCCTGTAGCAACATCTACATCAACATCCAATATAACAGGAACATCTACCAATCCTGTTAAACTAATGCCTTGTTCTTTTGAAGAAAATGACCGTCCATTCATGGCAGCAACAATGCCATTCCTAAATGCCACAGTCAGTTTAATGTTTCCATTAGGCACCACCAATTTCAAATCATTAACAGGCATCCTTCCGCAGCTTTCAAAAACCCACATCTTTTTAATGTAGCCTTTAAGCATGGGATGGGGTTCAATATTTTGAAATCGCATGTGCATTGTTTATCTTTCAATCAGAAAATATAGAATCAATTGCTGTAGCCAATAGGTCTGTTTGTTATCATTCATCGGCTAAAATCCATGTGCTAAAAATTATCTTCATTTATAAATAACAATGGTCAACAAACGCTAAAAGTTTGTTGACCGTTATTATTTATATTACAGCGTATTTCCTGTATTAGCTAGTATCATAGAATATTAAGATTAGCAATTTTACTTAGTCCTCGCCGATTCTCCAAAAAACTTGAAAACAAGTCCCGCCGTTGCTGCACCAAGTATAGGAACAATAATAAATAACCACAATTGACCTATTGCCCAACCGCCTACAAATAGTGCTTGACTAATGCTGCGTGCAGGATTTACAGAGGTATTGGTAACGGGAATACTGATTAAATGTATCAACGTTAGGCATAAACCAATAGCAATACCCGCAAAACCACTAGGAGCTTTCTCGTAGGTGGAACCTAGTATTACTATCAAGAAAATAAATGTCATCACAAATTCTGTAACCAAGGCAGATAGCAGATTGTACCCTCCTGGCGAATGCTCGCCATAACCATTTGCAGCAAAATTACCGATGGGTTTGCCATTACCCGTTGCAATAATGTACAATACGCCCGCAGCCAAAATTGCTCCCAGTATTTGTGCGGCGATATAAGGCAACAAATCCTTACCGCTAAACCTACCGGCAACAAACAAACCCACCGATACGGCAGGGTTGAGGTGTGCGCCAGAAACATGCCCAAGGGAGTAGGCAATGGTTAACACCGTCAGCCCAAATGCAAACGATACCCCTACAAAGCCAATACCTAAACTAGGAAATCCTGCTGCAAGCACTGCACTACCGCAACCGCCCAATACCAACCAAAAAGTTCCAATAAATTCAGCCGTTAATTTTTTCATGATTATTTGTTTACTGATAAAGTATTCTGCTAAAAGTAGGGGATTGTTTGCAATTTAATCTGTTCTAGATGTTTATTTTAAACATTTAGTTAATCAGGCGATACAACGGTAAAAATCTATTCCTTTTAAATAACAAGTTTAAGGATAATGCCCAATATTGCAGCTATTCCAATGATGTGTGGTTCCTGTATCTTTTTAATATAAAGTAAAGCCAAAACACTTGCTACGGCAATTAAACCAGTTGGGACATCTACCATACTCCTGGTTGCTATAACCACTACTGCGCCTACCAATGCACCCACCACTGCCGCTGTAATACCACTAACAAACGCCTTGATAGATTCATTTTTTGATATGCTTTTAAAATAAGGTGCAGGGATA
>JANYEU010000026.1 GCA_025362915.1 Chitinophagaceae bacterium
AAAAACAAGAAGCGGCACAAACTGAAACGGCATCCAATAAATATTACACCTGCTCCATGCACCCACAAATTATGGAGCGGCAGCCAGGCAAATGTCCTATTTGCGGGATGCAATTGATTGTAATAGAAAAGGCATCTACTACTAATAAAGGAGAAATAAAGCTAACCAACCAACAGATCTTGCTGGGAAATATACATACCGATACCATCAAGAATGGTTCTGTGGGCGATGAACTAACGCTGACAGGCACACTGAACTTTAACCAGAATAAGACCACCTCTTATAGTTCACGAGTGGCTGGAAGGGTAGAGAAACTCTACTTTAAGGCAATGGGGGATTATATAAATAAGGGAGATAAGTTGTTCGACATCTATAGTGAGGATTTGAATAGTGCCAAGCAGGAATACCTTACCGCCAATGAACAGAAAGCCAAACTAAGTAACGACTATCCCAATGGTGTAAACTACGAAAGCCTTATACAGAGTGCCAAGAACAAACTTTTGCTATGGGGAATGAGTGAGGCGCAGATAAATTCATTAACTAAAAATAACCTGAAAACCACCACATTCTATAGTAATAGTAGTGGCTATGTAACGGCGATGGATATAAAGGAAGGTGATTACCTGATGGAAGGTAGCACGGTTGTAAAGTTGGCTAATCTGGATGATTTGTGGGTAGAAGCACAGGTATATACATCACAATTATCATTCATTAGTCGCGATGCAAAAGCTTCAGTACAGATAGTGGATATGCCGGAGAAGGAATTGAAAGGCACGATAGAATTCATTAATCCAGAGATACTTGCAGATACCCGCATCAATTTATTAAGGGTAAACATTCCTAATCAGGGTCATCAATTAAAACCCGGAATGCCTGCTTATGTTTTTATCAAGAATCCTAAACATCATTCCTTAACCTTACCTACCGATGCCGTGCTTAGGGGGGCAAATGGTGCGGTGGTATGGGTACAAACGGGAATTAATACCTATAAAAGTAAGATGGTAGAAACGGGATTGGAAACAGATGGTATGGTAGAAATAAAGAGTGGCTTGGCAGAAGGTGAGGTGGTTGTTACCAGTGGGGCATACCTAATAAACAGTGAATATATCTTTAAAAATGGTGCAGACCCCATGGCAGGCATGAAGATGTAGGTAGGTAGTGAACAGTGAGTGATGAACAGTAACCAGTTATTATACGTTAGTTTAGTATCGGAGGATGGGTTATTAAATATTAACTTATCAAGTTACTCTGCTTGAAATATCTTTTACTTTGCAATAATAAATCAGTTTTCCATGTCGCAATTATTTAGCCCGCTTACCATTAAAGGTGTTGTCTTACAAAACAGGCTTGTCGTTTCTCCCATGTGTCAATACTCTTCTGAGGATGGTTTTGCCAACGATTGGCACTTGGTACACCTTGGTAGCCGAGCGGTGGGAGGAGCAGGATTGGTTTTTACAGAAGCCGCCGCCGTTGCACCCGAAGGCAGGATTACACCCAACGATCTGGGAATATGGAAAGACGAACACATAGAATTCCTGCATCGTATCACTATGTTTATAAAGGCGCGTGGCGCAGTATCAGGCATACAATTGGCACACGCAGGAAGAAAGGCAAGTGTGACCAGCCCATGGAATGGCAACAAACTTATACCCGAAAATGAAGGCGGATGGCAACCATTAGCTCCAAGTACAATACAATTTAATGAAGAATATGCCACGCCTGCTGCATTGACCAAATTGCAAATAACTACTTTGGTAACCCAATTTAAGGCAGCGGCAGTTCGGGCAATGGAAGCAGGGTTTGAAATAATAGAAATACATGCTGCTCACGGCTACCTGATACACGAGTTTTTATCTCCTCTATGTAATTTCCGTACAGATGAATATGGCGGAAGCTTCGAAAATAGGATACGCTTTTTGATGGAGATTACAGATGCCATAAAAAGCGTATTGCCCGAAAGAATGCCTTTGTTTGTACGCATTTCCGCTACAGAATGGGTAGAAGGTGGATGGACGGAAATAGACTCAGTGGGACTTGCCGCATTATTGCGAATAAAAGGTGTAGACCTGATAGATTGCTCTACGGGAGGCAATGTGCCCAATGTGAAGATACCGATAGGTCCATCATATCAGGTAAGTTTTGCGCAAAGAATAAAAGAAGATGTCGGAATATTGACTGGTACGGTGGGCTTGATAACATCCGCCACACAAGCAGAATCCATCATTGCCACAGGGCAGGCAGACCTTGTATTTATGGCTAGGGAATTATTGCGGAATCCTTATTTTCCATTAGAAGCCGCTCATGAACTGGGGCATAAAACAATGCCTTGGGCTGTGCAGTATGAACGGGCTAAATGGAGATCATGATTGATTCTATTAGCACTTTTACATTCTGTGCATTACCGTTGGCATATCACAATAATATATTTCCCCCCTTTAAATTTATAAAAAATTAAACATATCAAGTTTTATTTAACATCTCATTCTATATAATGATTTTTAACATGACTAAAATCATATATTTGTAACTGAACAACTACGTTATTAGTCTGTTACTACCGAAAAATCCTACACTACCGTGGAGTTATTTGTGATAATAAAATCATTTTGTCATGTTTCATGTTGTTATGCAAGGTTTCTATCTTTTTGGAATTTACCTAATCTTATTGCTTTTAGCTCTCAAGTTGGGAATACTATTAACCTATAAGCCTAAGGACTTTGTCTATGCCGCCAAACGCCTTTTTATATATCATCACAGATATGTTGTTAGAAGGGAAGATTTTACCAGGTGGGGGGATTATAAAATAATACTCAACGCAATTACTGTATGCCTTCATATCTCTTTAATACTTTGGATATTAGCAGAATATTGTCATCAATATGGTATACCATCAATATTTGATAGCAATAATTAATGCCTGCTTTTATACCACTATAACATCTTGCCTTAATTAACCGCTGGACTTTATGGTAGTTCAATAACCAATATTAATTTGCATTTCCAAATAGTATTTGGTATATATTTTAACACTGGACAATAACCAAAAACATGATACTTTTACAAAATAACTATAAAAGGAAATGTTATGGCAGAAGTAAATTTAAACGACTGGGAAAAGAAGAGTGCCGAGCATACCAAACAGTATAAGAACTTCTTGCAACGTGCCGACAAAAACAAGATACTAAAACAGTTGCCAAAACTTCATGAGGAGGCATTTAAAAAGATAGATTGTCTGAAATGCGCAGCTTGCTGCAAGAACTATTCTCCAAGATTTAAAACGCCTGACATAAAGCGTATCAGCAAACACCTAAAACTTAAAGAAAGTTTTTTTATAGATACTTATCTGGAGCTGGATAATGATGGGGATTATGTCTCCAAGACTTCGCCTTGCCCATTTTTAGGTGATGATAATTATTGTAATATCTACGATGAACGCCCTAGTGATTGTCACCGTTTTCCTTATACAGATGAGGATGTATTACTTAAAAGACCAGCAATTACCCTGAAAAACATCACCTTTTGCCCCGCGGTATTTTTTGTTTTAGAAAAATTAATAAATTCCTGACATGAGGGTTAAAGTACATATTTAAGTACCAAACATAGAATGGTATAAACCAATGTAGCCACAAAAATTCCCCTCGCAGTTTCGTCTCTTTCCGTATTTATATAAATGGTAAACAAGGCACCATCGGCAATGAGCGACACAGTGATTACAGCCGTGAAAAAGCTTTTCCACATTACCATTACTTCCAAAAACTCCTTAAAGGTGAAGGTATTAAACTTAACAAAATAGAACAGTACTATTCCAAGTAGTGGTGCTAGGAAGCCTAGAATAAGACCGAGTACAAAATTATCTTTCTTTAAGAACATATTACAATTTCCAGGTGGTTTCTAATTCTTTTTTCAATTTATAATCTGTCAAATCAAACTGCACAGGCACAATACTTACGTAATTATTTGCCAAAGCCCAAACATCTGTATCCTCGCCTTTATCAAAGTTTTGAAACTCGCCAGTAAGCCAATAGTAAGTTTTATTATGCGGATCTGTTCTCTCCAAGAAACTTTCTTCATATTTTGCATAAGCCTGTCTGCAAAACTTAACACCCTTTAATAATTCTTCTGGTACTGGTGGAAAATTCACATTTAGTAATAAATGTTTATCCATTTTACCTGCCAACATGGCTTCTGCTATCTTTTTTACATATATCTTGGCAGCAGTAAAGTCAGCCTCCATACTGTAATCCAGAATAGAAAATCCTGCCGAAGGGATACTTTCTATGGCAGCCTCCATCGCTGCACTCATGGTGCCACTATAAATAACATTAATGCTGTGATTTGCTCCATGATTTATGCCACTCAAGCAAATATCTGGTTTACGGTGAAGTATCTTGTCCACTGCCAGTTTCACACAATCCACTGGTGTACCAGTACAGGTATATGCTTCTATCCCTTCAAAAATAAAACTTTTTTGTAACCGTAATGGATGACCAATTGTAATTGCATGTCCCATGCCACTCTGTGGCTTGTCTGGTGCCACCACAACCACCCTGCCTAAATCTTTTACTGCTTCTACCAGTGCTTTTATACCAGGAGCGGCAATGCTGTCATCGTTAGTGACTAATATAATTGGCTGTTCTTTGTTTTTCTCTGCCATAAGGCGTGCAATATAAGTAGATAGTTCTTTCCATTACAATAAATAGCGTTTAAAAAAATCCAGATGAGTTCATTTATTAATTAATAAAAACTCTCTACTAAATAAAATTCCCTTACTTTTGCGCTTTAATAAAATATTTAAAATTTAAAATGGACACAAAAATTACAGGAACTGTAAAGTTCTTCAACGAAGAAAAAGGATTTGGTTTTATCAAGCATGATGATTCTAACAAAGAAACTTTTGTACATGCAAATGGTTTGATTGACCAAATCGAAGCAAACGATAAAGTTCAGTTTGACGTACAGGAAGGTCGCAAGGGTTTGAATGCTGTAAACGTTAAACGCGTAGTATAAAACTTAATTAAAACTTCAAGAAAAAGGCTGTGACAATTTATCACGGCCTTTTTTTATGCCTATCATATTTGAATAGCCTACGGGTATATATTTGCAATAAACGTAGTTTATGAGTGATTTGATGAAAAAACTAAACGAAACAGTATCGTTTATTAAAAAAGAATTCAATGGAGAAGAGGCAGGTATAGGTATTATCTTGGGTAGCGGACTAGGAAATTTTATACAGGAAGTTACTATCGAAAAAGAAATATCTTATGCCAATATCCCTCACTTTCCGGTAAGTACAGTAAAAGGTCATAGCGGCAAATTGGTATTAGGCACAATTAATGGCAAAAAGATATTGGCCATGAGCGGTCGTTTTCATTTTTATGAAGGCTATACAGCCCAACAGGTTGTTTACCCTGTAAGGGTGATGAAATTATTGGGCGTACATACTGTAATGTTGTCCAATGCTGCTGGCAGTGTAAATGCCAACCATAAGGTAGGAGACATGATGATTATCAACGATCATATCAGTTTCTTCACCCCAAATCCATTGGTTGGAAAAAATGAAGAAGAACTTGGCCCACGCTTTCCAGATATGAGCGAACCTTACAGCAAAGAATTAATCACTAAGGCCATAGCCATTGCCCAACGAGAAAACATAGAATTAAAGCAAGGGGTTTATGTAGGTGTTACCGGGCCTACCTTTGAAACAAGAGCGGAATATCAATTGATAAAATCAATAGGTGGTGATGTGGTAGGCATGAGTACAGTGCAGGAAAGTATTGTGGCCGTACATTGTGGCATGAAGGTTTTTGCCATGAGTATTGTAACCGATTTAGGTATCCGTGACGAGGAAAATACAATTACGCACGAAGAAGTATTACAGGCTGCCAAGGAAGCAGAACCAAAATTTACGTTGATATTTAAGGAATTGATTAGAGAAATATAGATTCAGTAACGTGATTGGGTGATTGATGAATAGAATTTCATTAATCATTCAACCACCACCTGACTAATTACATTCTCGCCAAAAGCCTCGTTGATCCGTTTTATAATCTGTGGTTTCTGGTACATCAATTCGCTTTTTAAAGCCCCTACATTTGTGCTGATAAAAAGCGTTTGGTTTATTATTTTTATCTTCTCTGTGTATTTGGCAATCGTTTTTCCCATTACAGTTTCCCATACTTCTTCTATCTGTACAGCACGCACCCCATTGCGAAGATTACTTTTGTTAATCATATTCTTCAGTGCATCGCCAATACTGTATTCTCCCATCTGGCAAATATAAACAGTGAACAGTTATCAGTTAAGTTCTATCAACTGAAAAGGGACATTTATTGCATTCAATTGTTGTTGTAGCCTTGCAGAATGCGTATCAGTAATAAAAACC
>JANYEU010000028.1 GCA_025362915.1 Chitinophagaceae bacterium
ATTGTGTTAAAAATCTTTACAAATGCAAAGAAATGCGGTTTTCGGTGAAGTGAAATTTGGCTTTCTGGTTACTAGTTTCAAATTACCAGTTTCTAGTAACGGGAAACCAGTAACTTGTATCCTTCTTTTTGCAAACGTTACCGCAGATAAATGCCTAGATTAGGTTAAACTAAACGGATATTCGCTTATCAATTGCCTGATATGTAACCTCGTCTTACACATTTAAACATCACTTATGAAGTCTCTCTTTATTAGTCTTTTGTCTTTATTCTTTTTGGGAAAAGTGCTTGCTTCTCCTAATAACAGCGTTGTAATGCCTGGTCATCCACGGTTGTTAGTGATGCAACAAGATATAGCGGGTATTAAAAGCAGGATGAATCACTCCGACTTTGCTGTGTTAAGGGAGGCTTATGAGAAACAAAAGCACTTTGTTACTACAGGTGTTTCGACAAATGGCGAACCCGATGAGGATATCAGACAAAAGGCAGAAGCATTGGCTTTTAGTTATTTGATAAATAATGATAAGAATAAGCAGGACGGCTTGGATGCTGTAGACTTGATTAATAAATACCTGCCTTCTATCAGTAAAACAAAAGGATACCACCAAAATTCCAGTGCTTACGAAGCGGCTTTTACGGCGGCATTGGTATATGATTGGTGCTACAACCTAATGGATGCTTCCACCAAAGCTACCCTTATGACCAATATGAAAAACGTTAGTTGCTTGGCAGAATATTGCATCTTCAAGAATACGCCCAAGCAGTATTTGTCTGGTCATTATGGTGAATATGCCCCAACTGTTTTCCTGGCGATGGGCATTGCCATCTATGATGAAGAAAAGGATGTTTTTGATTTTGAATATAAGGAACAGGTGCAATCGTTTGCTCCATCCCGCAATCCATGGTATGCATCGGGGGCGCATCATCAGGGTAGCCAATACTTGCATGTGCGATTTGGCAATGAGGTATTGCAGGCATTTATCCTAGACAAACTGGGCTTGAATCCTTATTTGAAAGACATGAGCAACGTTGTTTTCAGAGATATGTACGATAATATTCCACAGGCAAAAGATATGGATGGAATGCCAGAAGGCGATTGCCATAATAATATTACGATGGGCGATAACTATCTGGAGTTTATGCCTATTGCTGCCTCTCTCTCCAAGAATCCTTTCCTTCAATCGTATGCAAAACTGAACTTAAACAAGCTGGATAATTTGTGTGCGCGTGCGTTCATTTTCTATAATCCTTCTCTACCCACTGCACCTTTTGATAGCTTGAAATTGAGTAGATTCTTTCCTTCTCCATCGGGATTGATGATTGCGCGAACCAAATGGGACTTGGATAAAAAGAGTTATTCGTCCGATGCGATGGTGGTATTCATGAACATGAAAGAGTATTATGCAAAGAACCATACGCACTTGGACATTGGTCATTTTGGTATTTATTACAAGGGACATTTGGCACTAGATGCAGGCATTTACCAAGGAAGCGATCTGAATAACGGATGGGGCGACCTGAATTATGTAAACTATTATGCACGGACTGTCGCCCACAACTCTCTGTTGATATTAGACCCTAATGAACCAACACCTTATGAAGGATCTAACAAGAAAGCGGCTTCAAGGGATGGGGGACAGTTCTCTTTCAAGAATAGGGCTTGGGATAGTACGCAGGAGATGTTGTCGGCAGGAAAGTCGGCAAACATCATGGCAGAAGATATTGCAGAAGGATTGGCTCCTGACTATTCTTACTTCAAAGGAGATATGACACGTGCATACAATGTGCCACCAAACGTAGCCGTTTATCCTGCCAAGGTGGATACGGTGAGAAGGAGTTTTGTATTCCTTAACCTGAAAGACGAAAAGATACCCGGGGCATTGATAGTAATGGATAAGGTAGTATCAACCAACCCATCATTCAAGAAGACGTGGTTATTACATTCCCAGAATGAACCTTCTATTAAGAATGGTAAAATTACTTTTGAGAGTACAGAAGAAAGTAGGAACGGAAAATTGCTGGATGATGTCTTATTACCAGAAATAAATAATCAGTCGATAGAAAAGATTGGTGGGGATGGAAAGGAGTATTGGGTTGATGGAAAGAATTGGGGAACAGTAACACAGGAAGATGCAGGAAGATGGCGTACAGAACTGTCACCAAAGGCAGTATCGGCATCAGATAATTTTCTGAATGTAATACAGGTGATGGATGCTAATCCTTCGCCAAAACCTTTGGTGGTAAATAAGGTTCTTGCTACTAAGGGAAATTATGTGGCCATAACAATTGGCAATAGGATAGTGGCAGAGCAGCTTACACTTGACCGTAGTGGTGGTGATATTCAATTTTCAATCGGCGAAGCAAATAAAGAATATGAAGTATTGGTAACCGATTTAAAAGCAGGAAACTGGATGATTGTTTCTCCTTCTGGCAAGATAAGCAAGATGGTAGTTGAAACGGCGGGTACGGTTTATTTTAAGAGCAAAGGCGGGGTGTTTATGTTGAAGAAGGGGTAATAAATGAACGGATATTACCCAAATACGGTTAAATACCTGTGCTTTTAGCATCACAAGGCATTTTCCTTCATGAAGGAACAACCCAACTTCGTGAAGGAAGAGCAAGACTTCACGAAGGAGCGACCTTCCTTCATGAAGGAAGAGCAAGACTTCACGAAGGAGCGACCTTCCTTCGTGAAGGAGGAACAAGACTTCACGAAGGAGCGACCTAACTTCGTGAAGAAATAAGCATATTTTTAAAGAAACCTATTGAGGATGATTTAACTGCAAAGTCTGCCTGGCTATTAACGCAGAGACAGGAGTATAAAAGGGATATTTATTTTACTTAAATTATCTTTACCCTAACAAAAAAGGCAACCAATCTGGTTGCCTTTCTTATTAATCATCTTAAAAGTTTGTTAAGCCAGCAGTAATCTTCTTTCATTTTTAGTAATGTAATTGTATGAAAATAAAAATACAGGAAGGAAAACGAAAGTAGCTATCAATGAATGCAGGTAAAAAGGCAATGCGGCCACATAACACTCTTTCAATCCATTAAAATCCTTGGTATAAAATGTAGCGGTAGCCCAAACTGTAAGGTTTGATAGTACAAAAAATAGGGTAGGGGCAATGACTGCGCCACCTATAATGCGGCTAATCTTATTTCTTTTTATCATCCATCCTAACAAAGTGGTGATGAGTAAAAGACTATAATTGAGTAATTGATATCCGTACAATCCAGCGAAAGGAAACAATTTAAACCTAAATAGGACTTCGATAATCAGATCGCTGATGAATAGCGAAGCCAAGGGCAACAGAAAAGAAGCTGATTTATCTTTTACAATCATACCTGCCAATAATGCAATGGCTATGATTGGCGAAAACCCTGACCACTCAATCTTGGTAGAAAAGTATAATTTAGACAGAACAGTTACAAAAATCAGCAAGGCTGTAAACAGAAGCAGTTTATAATTAAATTTCATAGTGTGTTATTTAGGGCAAAAATAGGTTTATAATAATGATAAAATAATTTGAATGAAAGAAAATGATTGAAACCTAACTCATGAAGGCACAAAACCTGCCTTGCAGTAAAGTACTTTAACCAATAATACCTTAGGCAGGAACAAATGCCTTGTACAAAACACATTTGCCAGACGATTCTATTGTGTATTCTTCGCCCGGGAATATGGCAACCACTTCACCTTGTTTTATAACAAGGTTACTACTGGTGCTATTGAGTACTCCTCCACCTTCAATTGCAATGATAATTTCTAAAGAAGTAGCCACAGATTGGTGCTTGTTAGCATTTAAAGAGATTTTCTTGATACCAAAATCTGGTACGGGGCAAGGATATAAGACTTCGTTATTACCAACATCATTACCACTCATTACATTGGGAACCACCGCTTCAAAAGCAGTGTGTTTCATCAACTCTGTTACATCAATATGCTTAGGCGTTAGGCCGCCACGAAGTACATTATCGCTATTGGCCATTAGTTCCACATTCTGCCCTTCGAGATAAGCATGGGGTATGCCTGCGCCCTGAAAAACCGCTTCGCCCGGATTGGCCTTCACTATATTGAAGAAATAGATAGAGAAAATGCCCCTGTCGATGTTCTTTATTTCCTGTGAACCATCAAATAGCTTGCAGACCCACCAACCAGGTTCGGCTTTAGTTAATTCACCATCACCTTTTCTTCTCAATTCTCTTTCAACTAATGGCGTCAACATATTGTCAATGTCTGCCTGATCCATTTCCATTACAAATTGATATAATCCCTTATAACCATTAAATTTAAAAAGCCCGATAAGTACATTAAACTCCTTAATATCTTGCAATATTTTGAGTAATTCGCCATGAGGTTTAAAACCATGCAACAACCAAAACTCGCTTAAAGCCACCATCACCTCTGGCTTATGATTTCTATCCTTATAGTTTCTGTTAGGGGCAGTAATTGATATTCCGGCGGCCTCTTCAGCATCAAATCCTTTCTCTGCTTCTACTTTTGTAGGATGAACCTGAATGGATAGCATATCTTTTACATCCAATATCTTGAACAGATAAGGCAACTCACCAAAACGATTCAATACTGTATTGGTAATTGTTTCTGATGGATGATTCTTAATATACTCATTTAATGAAGCCGTATTTTTCCCATCGCTAATAATAGAAGATGCAGAAGGATGCGCCCCCATCCAATATTCCGCACAAGGTTTATGCTCTTTATTATTAAATCCTATCAAGTTTGGGATATAATCGAATCCGCCCCACGCATAATGTTGTACTTTACCTGCTAAATGAAAAGATTTCTCTAAGAGTTCCATGCTAAAATCAATTTAAAACATCGAATATACATGAAGAATAAACACACTGGTGATAAAGGGGAAACAATTGCTGCCAACTTTTTGCAAAAAAGGGGGTTTGCTATTATTGAAAGGAATTGGCGCCACAAACATTTAGAGATAGATATCATTGCGAGCCACAATAACAAGCTGCATTTTGTGGAAGTGAAAACAAGAACTAGCCAGAGATATGGGATGCCAGAGGAAAGTGTAAGCCAAATAAAAATGAATAGATTGAAAATAGCAGCAGAGGCTTACTTACAACTGCACCCAGAATGGG
The DNA here is from genome assembly GCA_025362915.1 of Chitinophagaceae bacterium. Lineage (GTDB taxonomy): Bacteria > Bacteroidota > Bacteroidia > Chitinophagales > Chitinophagaceae > Parasediminibacterium. Next base: position 5,118 of record JANYEU010000028.1, read on the forward strand.
AACTTATTCAGTTTGACGTAATAGCCATTATGATTGGAAAGGATAAGGAGGATATTTTTTTAATTGATGATGTTTTCTTTTGATTGACTGTCAAGCGCTTTTGCCTCTTTGCGTTTTTTCTTAGCCATTAGTTCTAGGTATTGCTGTTCATTCTGTTCCCATTTATAATTCTGTGACAGCCAAGCCATAAAAACCGCAATACCCAACAGTGCAATTACAAAAACGATAGTACTTAATTTACTATTGGCTTCCATATTAGCCCTAGTATACCAACCACTGGCCACTACTATAACAATAGCCATACTGATAACAAGCCCTTTAGAAAATCCACTCAAAAAATGTTTGAAACTCTTTCTTTGCGTATCTCTATTACCTTCCCACCAAGCAATAAATTTGCTTTCTTCTTCTGTAAACATGGGGCAAATCTACCAGAAATTGAGGTGATACGGAACTAGATAATTATATTTCAATCATTTGGAATTAATCTGATATTTTCGCAGGCCTAAACTCATTTGATGGAATCTTCAAAAGTATATCTACAACTACTATACTGGATAGTACTACTTGTTGGCTGTGTATTATTATTTAATGCTAACTATTTTTGGGCTTCAATAGTAAGAGGTTCCTTAATGCCTGTTCTTGTAGCCTACCTGTTTGTAAGTTTAAAGCCAACACACTCTAAACTGCTAAAGATTTACTTCTTGTTGGCACTTCTTTTTTTATGGATTTCGGATATTTTGAATGGGTTTATCAATATGGATTACTATGATCCTAATGTAAAAGATCCGTACCTATATGCTACTCTTGCCACTTATGGAGTGGCTAATGTATTTTATGTACTTGCATTTTTCAGGGTAAAGAAAATAGCTCTAAACAATGCTGTAAAGGCTTCTTTCACACTCTTGTTTGGAATCATTTTAGTTTATTTTGTATTCTTCCGATTTGTAAGTGCGGGAATTATCAAGGGCAATAAACCTCCTTTCATTGCATTCACAATGTCTTTAGTTGCGGCTGCTTCAATGGCTGCCAATATCACAGATAGTAACACCAAGAAAAAATTAGCTTATCATTATTTCTTACCGGCGGCAGGATTATCTATTTTATCGGCTGTTATTTATGTTTTCAATAAATACGGGATGAGGGATTACAGGCTTGAAGCTGTCGTGTTTCTCTTGTATGGTTATGCCCAGATATTAAATATTAATGGTTTTAGAAAGACTTCGAAATAATAAGTTTTTAAAGTCGTAAGTTATACTCCCCACTCCACAATTTCATTTGCCCACTCTTTTCTGAACGGCGTTGATACCCTGATATAATTATCAGTGTATCCCTCCATCATACCATTCTTATTGAATATTTCGAACAATACCTTCCTTTTCTTACCAAGATGTTGTTGTGTAAAGTATTGCAGTTTCATGAAACTAAGATTGCGTAATACCTTGTTTCGTTCATTCCTTATATGTATTGGGACAACTGGTTTTAAATCCAAGGCACTCGTATTTGGTCTTTCAGAATAAGTAAATACATGCAAATAAGAAACATCCAGACTATGTAAGAAATCAAATGTTTCCTGAAACAACTCTTCCGTCTCGCCAGGAAAGCCCACTATCACATCCACCCCTATGCTACAGTGTGGCATCACTTGTTTTATCAAGGCCACCCTTTCAGCATATAATTCCCTTTTATACCGACGCCTCATCGCTCCCAAAATGGTGTTACTACCACTTTGTAATGGGATATGGAAATGAGGCATTATCTTATTACTTGTTGCAACAAATTGAATTATCTCATCGGTAAGAAGGTTAGGTTCAATAGAAGAAATGCGGTAACGTTCTATACCTTTCACCATATCCAATTCTTTCAAAAGGCTCAGGAAGTCTTCCTCATTCTTTTTATTGCCATCGGGTCCTTTGCCAAAGTCGCCTAGGTTTACACCGGTAAGTACTATTTCTTTTACTTTCGTATTGGCAATTTCGGCCACATTCTTCAGTACATTTTCTATGGTATCACTCCTGCTCTTTCCCCTTGCCATAGGAATGGTGCAAAAAGAACAGGTATAATCGCAGCCATCCTGAACCTTCAAAAAGGTGCGGGTACGATCATTGGCAGAAAAAGAAGCATTAAAGCCGGTTACCTCCGCAATATCGCAGCTACAAATCTTTGCACTATCGCCCTTGGACAATTCTGCAATATGCTTTACTATATTAAATTTTTCGGATGCACCAAGCACAAGGTCCACGCCGGGTATTGAAGCTATTTCTGTTGGTTTCAATTGTGCGTAGCAACCGGTTATCACTACAAAGCTATCTGGTGCTTCCCGTTGAATTCTCCTTACTAAATACCTACATTCCTTGTCTGCATTATCGGTTACGGAGCATGTATTGATTATATAGACATCCGCCTTTTCATCAAACTGTTTTTTCTCAAAGCCTTCTGCCTCCAATAGTCTTGACAAGGTAGAAGTTTCTGAAAAATTTAGCTTGCATCCAAGCGTATGAAAAGCCACGGAACGTTGTTTCTGCATTGTGCAAAAGTAATTGTAAGTTTTGAGTTGAAGGTATGATAGTCGAAAGTCGTAAATTAAAAGTCAAAAGTTCTTTCATTGGTGCCGTATGCTCAAGTATTCTCTCTATGCATACCCTCTATTCTATCCCCTCTTGCTTGGCATTATAGCCTTTGGTTCAGGCTTAGTCTTGTTAGGCAATATTCCCGCAGGCTTATCTGCCGGAGTCTTCGGTCTGTTGTTGACTGGTTTTTCGTTTCCATCAACACCAGATACTGTAGAATCATCAGATTCAGGACGAAGACCAGAAACAGGCTTTATTCCTTTTGGTATTTCTCCGCCATAATCCTGCGATGTACCGTTGCCCATATCCTCCCCTTCCGCACCCAAAGTAGGTTTGATACCATGTATATCATCAAAATGAATATCATCCTTCAATACTTCTGGCTTCACAAAACTTGCATTAGGGTCTATACCCACTATGTTCGGATCATTTTGTACCTTCTGATAAAAATAAGCCCAAATTGGCATGGCGGCCTGCGAACCCTGACCTAAATTAGTATTCTTTATCCGTATAAATCGATCATCATTGCCCACCCAAGCACCACAAAGCAATTGTGGTGTATAACCCATAAACCACGCATCGCTATTATCATTGGTAGTACCCGTTTTTCCTGCAATCTCGCCCTTTATGTCATAGTTTGCAATGCTCCTACCCGTACCAAATTGCATTACACCTTGCATCATCTTGATAACAGAATAAGCAGTAACATCGCTAATCACCTCTTTTCTTTGTGGCAAGAAACTTTGGATTGTATTACCATTTTTATCCTCAATCCTTGAGATGAATATTGGTTTCACGTTAAAACCCCTGCCTGGAAACATACTATATGCCTGCATCATCTCGAATAATGAAATCTCGCAGGCCCCCAAAGCAATGGATGGATTAGGATCAATCTTGGTTTGCAAACCACATTTGTTATTCAAGAAATCTACAAACCGTTTGGCAGAGTTATTACCCACATTGTCTAAACTCTTCATAATGTAGGCCGTAGCACAGTTTTTAGACTTTGCCAACGCTTCCGCCATCGGCATAGATGCACCACTACAAGACTTTGGTGTTGCTGGCACCATACCGTAACCACCAAAGTTTTGCTGTTGGTCGTACACCGTTGTATTGGGTGTAAAGCCAGCTTCTTCAATAGCCAAACTATACAACAGTGGCTTCATGGTAGAACCTACTTGACGCTTGGTATTGAAATTTACGTGATCATATTTAAAGGTCTTAAAATCAATTCCTCCTACCCAAGCCCTCACTTCTCCACTGGCAGCATCCATTGCCATAAAGCCACTTTCCATCAATTGTCTGTGGTATTTTATAGAGTCCATCGGTGTCATGATGGTATCTGTAGAACGTTTGCTATTCCAAGCAAATACCTTCATCTTCACTGGCGTATAGAATGTTTTTTCCACTTCGGCTTCCTTCATTCCTTTGTTCAAGAGATTCTTCCAGCGGTCACTTTGCCTCATACCTGCCTTCAATACATTATCGTATCCATTCCAAACAGTACCATCCTTTATGTACGATTGTGCATTCATTATCTGCTGCATATAGCTCATGTGCTTAGCAACTGCCTCTTCTGCATACAACTGCATACGTGGATTGATGGTGGTATAAATCTTCAATCCATCCTTGTATAAATCGTAATAATCGCCATTGCTTTTCTTGTGTTCCTTGCACCATTTCTTCATTTCCTCACCCAATATCATCCTGAAATAAGGACCAAGACCAGTGGTTTCATCTAGTTTTTTATAATTTAATTCTATTGGTTTAAGCTTAAGTTCGTTGGCTTCTGCTTCTTTCAAGAAATCATTTCTCACCATTTGGTCAAGCACCACATTCCTTCTATCCAATGCCTTTTTGGGATTAACCCTAGGATTGTATAAATTAGAACCTTTCAGCATTCCAATCAATACTGCTGCTTCCTCTACTGTCAACCTATCGGGTTCTTTCTGAAAGAATGTTTTGGAGGCATTCCTGATACCATACACATTATCGCCAAAAGGAACGGTATTCAAGTAAAGGGTGATGATTTCATCCTTGGTAAAATTCTGCTCCAGTTTAATAGCAATAATTCCTTCCTTCAGCTTTTGTAATGAACGTATTACCTTATTGCGTTTATAGCTGGTAAACAGATTCTTGGCCGTCTGCATGGTGATGGTACTTGCCCCACCTTGCCTGCCCAAAAAAGCAAATGCCCGCATTAACGAGCGACCATCAATACCACTGTGTTCATAAAAACGTTCATCTTCTGTTGCCACAAGGGCTTTGATAACATATTGACTGATATCTTTATATTCTACATTAATTCTGTCTTCGAGGTAAAACTTGCCCATCAGTGTACCATCCTGTGCATATACCTGCGTAGATTGTTTTGCGGATGGATTTTGCAATTCAGCAATGGATGGCATCTCTCCCAATAGCCCAAAATTGGCCATCAAGATAATTATTATCAGTAACCCTACCATCCCGAAGAAAATACGCCAAAATATCTTTACCGATCGTCTCATACTATTTTTGTCTTTGTATTACTTAAAACTTATTAGGTAACGCTTTCTTTAAAAATTTATTGTATCCATCCACATTCTTATTGTCTTGCAACAACAATAAATTGCGTTCGCTGATGATACTATACCTATAAACCGACTTAGGTAACCATGGAATGATTGTTTTAGCTACATACGGTTTTATCTTATTTATATAATCTATTGCCCCCTTCGCATTCATAAATGGTCCAAAATAAATGAACGAATACCTGTCATCAATCTTGTTAGAAGCAATTTCTATGTCATCGTTAAAGCTTGAAGAATTGAATTTATTGAATGAAGCCGCAGCGGTATATATAAACGTCTTCATAACATCATCCAACTGTATCGTGGCATAATGCGGTGCATTCGGATCGAAGATGAATGATGTATCCGCACTATTAGGATTCAATCTTCTCAATGAATCTGCCATCCTTGCTTTCCTTATTGCATCATACATCCTAATCTTGTTCAGTGAATCGGCAATATGTTTCTTCAATGATGGATCTACCATGCTTAACCTGTTCAATGAATCTGCTATATGTTTCTTCCGTAAGGCATCAGCCAAGCTTGCATTCCGTAAAGAATCCTCGAAGCGCTTTTTACGCAAACCATCTGCCAAACTTGCGTTTGTGATAGAATCTGCTGTATGTTGTTTTCGTAATGCCTCTGCAAGCTTCGCATTCTTGAGCAAATCTGCAATGTGTTGTTTGCGAAGTGCATCCGACATACTTGCATTCTTCAAAGAATCGGCAATATGTTGCTTACGTAATGATGCAGCAAAGTTTGCCTTACTTACAGAATCCACACGGCGCGCATGAATGATAGAATCAGCAATAAATATCTTTTTCAATGAATCTGCGATATGAATCATCCTTAAAGAATCGTAGTTGATATGTGATAGGCTATCTTGCAATCTTCTGGCTGCAATAATAGCTGCCAAGCTATCTGCCCTACGCATTCCCCTCTGGCGCAAATAGTCAATCATCCTGTTTGCCTTATCCACCATTTGTGGGTCAGGTTTCATCTTCACTAGGGTTTCCAATTTATCTATTGCCTTATAATCGTCCTGTTGGTCTATATAGTAAACAGATTCTATCAGCAACAACTGCGGTGTCCAATGTGATTTGCCATACTTTTTATCTGCCGCAGTCTTCGCAGCCCTTGCTTCAATATATTTGGCATCCACAAATTGGTCATATATTTTCTGGTAAACCTGTGTGGTATCATCCGCCACCACATCTTTCCGATGTTCGTTCAATAAATTAGTAGCAAATTCTCCATTAGGATATTTATGTTTCAGGTAATCGGCAATGGAATCTGACCTGCGCTGCAAGCCTAATTGGTCGTAACAATATACCAGGTTATAGTTTGCCTGCTCCACCTTTTTATGCTTGGGAAAGCGTGCTATAAAGGGTTCATAACTATCAATGGCAGATTGATATTCCCTTAGGTTATTCTGAAAGACAACCCCGTTACCAAACAATGCCTTTGCTATCAAACTATCAGATTTATCCTTTTGTTCGGGCAATAACGGTAGGTTGCGCATCAAGCCTTCATACGTCAATTCCAGTTTGGCCGTATCTGCACTTACATCGGGCTTTGCTGGTGCATCCACAGGGTCAACATCATTCCCTAAAGCCATATTCATATCTCCAGGTCCTGCATCTGGGTCTTGTGCAGGCGTTGCTTTAGGTTTTGTTTTGCCGCTGGTTGGCTGCGATTGTTGTCCGGGTTTTGCGACTGTTGCAATGGCATCTTGTCGCTGCCAGTTATCCGCATTAGGTCTGCTTCCCCATTTAGATTTAAACTCCCTGCTACCCTGCAACACCATAGTGGGATTATTAAAATAAAAATCTCCTTTGGCAGTATTATCAAACAAGATTGCAGAAACAACAGTGATGGGTGCATTATCGCTACCATAATCTACCACATCCTCTTCCTTTACCCCTTCTTCCTTCCGTAACTTTCTTAATATCTTTTTGATTAATGCTTTCTGGTCGTCCTCGTTCATGTTAGCCACCCGTTGCAGACTATCTTGCTTTTCTATGATGGCGAGGTTTTCTGTAATTATCTTCAGCGATGGCTTACGTTCATCCACCTTTATCTTTTCTTCATCTGTCAAGCCTGCGGTTGCATCAATGCTGTCATAAAAATTATAGGATAGCTTGTATTCCTTACTATCAAAATAGGTATCTGCCAACAGCAGGAAGGTCTTTTGTTTTTGTGTCGGATTATCGGTATTGTATCTTAAACTTCTTTTTAAAGCCTTAAGTGCTCCGGGTTTGTTATTGTTCTGCAATTCCAACACACCTGCCACATGATAGATAACATCGCGGTAAGCGGCAAACTTATCCCTCTTACCCAAGTGATACAGCTCTGAAATGTTATCCTGTAGCGTATATCCCTTGCTTTCGGAGTGCAGTGTCACCAAGTTCAACCGTGCAAAGATTTCCATTAATGGATCGGTGGTTGTCTTGATACTCTTTTGGTAATAATAGGCAGCAAGCATGTCATTATGCTTGCTACGTTGAAGCATCTGTCCTATCAAAAACTCCCAACGTGCCCTTTCCAGTGGTCCATCCGCGCCATCCAATGCCTTTTCTAAATGATAGGCAGCACTATCCCATTGTTGACTCTTATAATAGGAATAAGCAATCATTTCATGCAATGGCAAATCCAGCCTTTTGGGGAACAATACATCACTTCTTAAAAGGGCAATCAACGCATCAGCCCTTGCAATCTGGTTACGCTCCAAGTAGGTGCGCACCTGCCACAAAAAGCTTTCGTTGCGGCTTGGCGGCTTGCTCAGTACATATTGTATCCTTTTCTTTTTCTCGGTGGTAGATATACTGAATATGCCTTTATCGTTGCTGATGTTACTCCCTATCGGTATATCGTACCCATCATCCTTGGGAGCCCAGGCATAGTTTACATACTGAAACACATAGCCAGCGGAATCGAAGTTCTTCTTCAGCAAAAAAGCCCTGCCCATCAGTATATACATATTATCTATCCAATCGTTCCGAAGGTCATGCAGCAAAACTGCCGCTGTTACCTTATACATCAGCGAATCTATCTGCGTGGTTTCCTTTGCGGTATTGTCAAAACTGTAGTTGTAAAAAGAGAGTAGCTGTGTGTAATCGTCCTTGTTCAGTTCTTTGGCACGATCTATTATTTCGTTCAGCTTGTTATTGGTATTGAAGAAGTAGTTGTAATGGGTAAACATGTTCTGAAAGAAATGCTTTGCACCAGAGAAACCCGTCTCGCCCGACTTTTCAGAAACCAGCGTCCTGTTAACGTATTGAGGAGGTTTCTTTCCGTATAAATCAACGGTGGAGTATGGTTGCGCAGCCACCATTGCCATATCAGCACATAGGCATGCTAGTATTAATACAAAAAAACGGGCGCATTTTATCATTGTTACCTCTATAGAGTCCACAAACATAAATTATTTAACTACAAGACAGTATAATAAAATATTAAACCTTTCACAATCAGTGGAATTATAAGCTTACGCAATGCAGTCTTTTTTGTTTGTTGGGCTTGAGGGTGAAGAGTTTAGTGAGATACGAACAGAAGCAAAAGGCTAGTTGGAAACCATTACTATCGGATGTTTATTTTAGTTTTAGGCGAAGGATTACTAATAGAACCGTGTTCAGGAAAGTTTTCATTTTTCAAATAAGCTACTATCTCATCTTTTGCTTTTTGTTTTGCAGAGTCGGTAAAAGTAATTTTATTCAAGCAGTCGAGTGCAGTAACTGGACGAATATCATAATCAGTATTAAAACCCCTGTAACACAAAGGATTGGGAATTGACAAGTGTTTATCAACTATTAGGTCCTTTGCGACAAGGACATTATCGCCTCACTCAAACATAAATACGGAATACCATACAGGATATTTGTAGCAAGAATCCATAAAACACCTCTGCGTAGTATTACGATATAAATCCGCCACATATTTTAATAATAGTTTTGTACAATCTAAATTATCAACAGCAAACCCTAATGGCAAACCTACTTGAAATGGAATCGTGTCCCGATTTCTAAACCCTTTATATTCCGAGTTGGGGTCAGTTCCATATTTCAAAAGTAACTCAAGCATTTCTAATCTGTGTTGCGCTTGACCTAGAAGTGTCGCACCAAATTCAGAAATAGTATCTTTATAATTTACATCTAAATGCTTCTCATGTATCAATTCCCTTATTTCAGCAGTATCTTCATCTCTTACCGCTTTTGCAAGCGACCAAACTGAAGTATTTTAAACATATCAAATTTCATCCCCGGATATACAAATTGATTGCAAGAGGTAATTGTAAAGGTTATAACTAGACCAGTTAATATTATTATTCTTAGTTTCATAAAGCAAATCTATTTCAGTTTTTTAATAATATCCATTCTCCATTATTATCTCTTCCATACCAACAGCAATTAATAAGAGGGTACTTGTCTCCTTACAAATATACAGTCTCCCCAATTACTTATGAAAGCATCAAACGCTTTTATATACTTAACAAACTAGAACCTTAACTTTAAACACTTCATTAATAGCTATGTACGATTTATTTTTCCAGAAACTCAACGATAAAATCAGCTTCACTGCCGAATAGCAGGCAATTATCAGTGGGTATTTAACCATTAAGAAACTGTGTAAGAAATAATATTTATTGCAGGAAGGAGATGTATGCAAAACACTAGCATTAATAAATTTAGTAACCAATCAATCCATGACGGGAGTCATGAACTAGCACCCCGATTTTCAAGCAGTGCTGCACTGAATGTATATTCATGGGCTAGACGAGTTCCGTCAGCCGATAACTGAAGTTGATAATTGCAATATTGCTGATGTTTTACTCATAAGCCAAATTTATAACGTCCTGCCCGAACTGAAGTACAATAAAGAACAAATGATGAGGCAATATTCGTCAAGCCCCAATAATGCCAAACCTAATGTTGGTGGCAGGGCTATTCGCCTGGTTAGTAAGAGTCCTTGTATGGACTTGACTTAATAATTAACTTAGAATTGAATTTTAGTCGGAATTGTCTGTCATAATTTTGTATTTCAGTAGAAGTTAAAGGACTTCTAGTACAAATTATATAACTTACTTTAGCTTGTTTTTGATAATTCGAGCTCAATAGTTTCATAGTTCTTTCAAGCTGTTTCATTGCGTGTAAAAGGTCTTGCCCTTTCAATTCAATGTACATTTCTATGTCTTTAGCAATGTGCAAGTAGTCACACTTTATACCATTATCATTGATTTCACAACCATCGACAATAATCCTTGTGGAAGAAACTTGATCAATATTTTCTAAAGTCAAAGAACTTCGTTGCTCTTCAAATTTGAAAATTTTATTTTTAGAAGTTGTTCTGCAATTTTTCATTCTTAAAACTCTATGTCTAAAAGGTCACCAAATTCAACGGCAATTTCATTTGAGACACTGTCCAAAATCGTTTGAGAAATCAATTTTGTTTCCCCTTCAAGCAGTTCATCCTTTTTCCCTGAGTTTAGAGAATAAGCAGATAATAAATCAGGATTAATTTGTTCCTGAATTGGAACAACCTTTGAAATACTTTTTGCTTCACTTGGTTTCAGTTTAGTAAGTCGTCCTGCTTGAAGAAGGTTATTAAACGAAGCCAAAATGTAGGGGCTGTGAGTAGTTACGATAATTTGAAACTTAGAACTTTTGTTATTAAAAGTTCTTGCAAGTAATTTAACCATTGCTTTTTGTGCAATAGGAAATAAATGTGCTTCAGGTTCTTCAATATAGATAGTTGCACCACTACCTGAAAAATGCAATTCGTTCAAGACTCTAAGAATTACTACCAATGGTAATGTTTCCTGCTGACCAGATGATGCATTTGAAAGATTTACTTTTCTATTATCATTGTGGATGAGAAAATCCTTTTCCTTTTCTCTCAGATATTTACTATTAAGTATTTGAGATATTATTTCTTCGAATTCTTTATCAACCTTATCAGTGTTTGTTTCTCTATTGTAAAATCTTTTTAAGTTTTCATAAAACGAGCCGAACTCAATTAAAAAGGGGTCTAATGAACGATTATCACTCAAAAAGGAAAAAATGCTTTTTTGAATATTGGCAAAGAAACTTCTTCCAGCAGGGATAAAAAATTGGCTATACATTGCTTCTGTAGAAATCTCCTGTTTAAAAAGGTTTTCTAATTTTTCATTTAATTGTCGCTTAAATGAATAAGAACTTCTTTTAGGGTCATCAGAAATTCGTTTTTTTTCATCTGCATATATTTTGCGAACCCTAGCTATAACTTTTTTAAGATTGTCAGAGTAATCAAAATTCACTTGATTACTTAATCGTTCAATAGTGATGGTTGTTTTTTCTAGTGTGTACGTGATTTTGAAGTTACCTTTTGGCCACGATTCTCTTGGAAAAAAAGTTATGAATTTTTCCTTTTGCTTTTTATCTAATTCTCGTTTAGATTCTTCAGAGTCAACACTTCTAAGTGCTTCACTGAAGAAGCTTTTAAAAAAGTATAACAATTTAACAGTTACACTTTTTCCTGCTCCTTGCGGTCCAATTAAAATATTAATAGACTTGAATTCAAAGTCCATAGACTTGATACCAGCGAAATTTTCTATTTTTATTTTTTCCATTCTTAGTTACTATATCGCAAAGTTAGTATTTTAATACATTTCTTAAAATGTTAGAATTCTCCCAAGCCTTGCCACCAACGAACAAGGCTTGGCGTTGTTGGGAAATTCGAATTCTGTCAGCCGATAACCGAAGTTGATAATTGCAATATTGCTGCTATTTTATTCATAAGCCAAATTTATAACGCAAAGCCCGAACTGAAGCACAATAAACAGCCTCGGAACACTTCGCCAAGCTGATTTATCTAAGCATATTCCAGTTACAAACTGGCTTGACTGGTACACACAAGTTATCCTTCGGAAGACTTGCGCGATTAGTAAAACCTAAGCGAATGCACACGCTGCAAGCGATGCGCTAGCCCTTGTAGATTTTAGCGAGTTTGACGCGGACTAGCCGGGAGTGACGTGGACTAGCTGGGAAGATTATAGCGAGTCACGAGGACTAGCTGGAAATATAAAGTTGAAGTTAAGAACTAAAGTTCAGTGATATACGTCCTGCCCG
>JANYEU010000066.1 GCA_025362915.1 Chitinophagaceae bacterium
ATTGGAAGTGTGGTAGGGCCACATCCTTATCCAGATATGGTTGCCCGTTTTCAGAGTGTGATTAGCGAAGAGATAAGGACACAGTTGTTGGAGAAAACTGGTAGCGAGAATCCAACGCATGTTGTTGCTTGTGTAGGCGGAGGGAGTAATGCCGCAGGTGCTTTTTATCATTATCTCGATGAATTATCTGTTCAATTGGTGGCTGTAGAAGCGGCTGGTCATGGCATTAATTCAGGCATGAGTGCTGCAACTACGCAGTTGGGTAAATCGGGCGTATTGCATGGAAGTAAAAGTTTGGTGATGCAAACCGAAGATGGTCAGGTTGTGGAACCGCATAGTATTTCTGCTGGATTGGATTATCCTGGCATTGGCCCCATGCACGCCAACTTATTTAAAAGTGGTCGTGGTACTTTCCTTTCTGCAACCGATGAGGAAGCTTTGGAAGCTGCCTTTCATATATCTAAAATAGAGGGTATTATACCTGCGCTAGAAACTGCCCATGCGTTTGCGGCTTTACCAAGATTGAACCTTACACCCAAAGATGTAGTAGTGGTTTGTTTGAGTGGACGTGGCGATAAGGACTTGGCTACCTATATGAAAGCGATGGGATTATAAGAAGGTTGCAAGATGCAAGTTACAGGTTACAGGTTTCAGGTTGCCAGTACTTGTGACCAGTAACTAGAAACCTGTAACTATTAAAAGAAGTAAAAAGATGAGTAAGTTAAGGGAGGTTTTTAAGAATAAATCCAACAATGTTTTAAATGTTTATTGTACTGCTGGGTATCCTCAATTGGATAGTACCCTTTCAATTATCAATACACTACAAGCCAATGGCGCAGATATAATAGAACTTGGGATGCCTTATAGTGATCCTTTGGCCGATGGACCTGTGATTCAGGCCAGCAGTACTATTGCTTTAGCTTATGGGATGACCATAGCAACCTTGTTTACACAGTTGCGTAATTTGGAAGAAAAGAAATCTGCTATAATCCTAATGGGGTATATGAATCCTGTATTGCAATATGGGTTCGAAAGGTTCTGTGCTGATGCCGCTGCTGTGGGTGTTGATGGTTTGATATTACCCGATTTGCCAGAATATGAATATGAAACAGAGTATGGGGCAATCATTAAGAAGTATGGTTTAGACTTCATCTTTTTAGTAACACCAGAAACCAGTGAAGAGCGTGTGAGAAAACTGGATGCTTTAAGTAGTGGCTTCTTATATGCTGTTTCTTCTTCTTCCACAACGGGTAATGAAAAGGATTTTAATGCCGTTGAGAAATACCTAGAAAGATTAAAGTCGATGAAATTAACCAATCCAATACTCGTTGGTTTTGGTATTAAGGATAAAAACACATTCACCGCTGCCTGTAAATACGCCAATGGGGCAATTATCGGCACTGCCTACATCAAGGCTTTGGAAGGTTCTACCGATGTGGAACAAACAACAAAGACTTTTTTGGATAGTATCTTGAAATAATGATTCAATGATTTGAATGAAAGGAATGATTGGGGTTGTTAAAAAAGATTTGATCATTCCGTAAATGATTTCTAACAATAATAAATGAACATAGATTCTACAATTAAAGAAGGCGGAGGCAATATTGTCATTGTAAAATACAATGCGGGCAATATCCAAAGTGTGTTGTATGCGTTGGAAAGGATTGGGGTTTCTGCTATTGTTACCGATAATCACGAAGCGATAAAAGCGGCTGATAAGGTAATATTCCCTGGTGTAGGTGAGGCTAGTAGTGCCATGAACAGTTTGAAAGAGAACAATCTGGATGCAGTTATCAAGGAATTGAAACAACCTGTTTTGGGTATTTGTGTTGGTATGCAACTGCTTTGTACTTTTTCGGAAGAGAATGATACGACTTGTTTGGATATTCTTCATCAGCCAGTAAAACTCTTTCGTCCAGAAAAAAATAGTAATATAAAAGTGCCACAGATTGGATGGAACACCCTTTATGATTTGAAATCCCCATTGATGGAAGGCTTGAATGAAAATAGTTACTGCTATTTTGTGCATAGTTATTTTGTTCCTTTAAATGAATACACCATCGCCACCACCAATTATGTGCAGCCTTATAGTGCCGCATTTCATAAGGATAATTTCTATGGTGTTCAATTTCATACTGAAAAATCATCGGTGGTAGGAGAGAGGATATTGAAGAATTTTATTGAGTTATAAGAAAACAATCTCACCACAAAGTACACAAAGGTTTCACCAAGTACACAAGTAATAAAGATAGAATGGCTTCACAAATAGAGATTATTCCCGCAATAGACATTATAGATGGCAAATGTGTTCGGCTTACGCAGGGCGATTATGCACAGAAAACCATCTACAACGAAAATCCTTTGGAGGTTGCCCAAATGTTTGAAGATGCAGGTTTGCATCGGTTGCATTTGGTAGATTTAGATGGGGCAAAAGCTGGCTCGGTTAAGAATTGGAAGGTGTTGGAAGCCATTGCATCGCAAACTAAGATGATAATTGATTTTGGCGGGGGCATAAAAAAGCAGGAGGATGTGGACATTGTGTTCAGTTCGGGGGCGGCTTATGCCACGGTAGGCAGCATTGCCGTAAAGGATAAACCCACTTTTGTTGGTTGGTTGCAGGCGTATGGAGCTGATAAATTCTTGTTGGGTGCCGATGTAAAAGACGAAATGATTGCCATTGGCGGTTGGTTGGAAACTACGGGCATCAATATTTATGATTTTATAGAAGACTATCTACAGCTTGGCGTGCAGCAAATATTTTGTACCGATGTAAGTAAGGATGGTAAGCTGGAAGGGCCTTCTATCGATTTATATAAAAATATTTTGACTAGATTTCCTCAGTTGCACCTCATTGCAAGTGGCGGTGTTGCTACGATTGATGATGTTTATGAGTTGCAAAAGGCTGGCTGCGAGGGCGTTATCATAGGTAAGGCCATCTACGAAAATAGAATTTCTTTGGAGGAGTTGGTAGCTATATAGGTTTTGGTATTATATAGTCTGGTAGGATATAAAACAGTCGTCCTAAAGCGTTAGATAGTCTGGTAGGATATAAAACGGTCGTCCTAAAGCGTTAGATACCCTTCCGTCCCTAAAGGGAAACTAGGTAACCCCCTCCGCCCCTAAAGGGGAACTGGGTCGTTCATTAGGTGAAAGATGTTTAAATTAAAGAATTGAAAATGGAACAACATACAAATAGTCAGGGTGCTACAAGTCCCCCTTTAGGGGCGGAGGGGCTTCTTCAGTCCCCCTTTAGGGATGGAGGGGTAGGGGCGGAGGGGTTAGCCAAACGAATCATCCCTTGCTTGGACATCCGTGATGGAAGAACAGTAAAAGGGGTGAACTTTGAGAATATCCGCGATGCCGGCGACCCGGTAGAATTGGGGGCTTTGTATGCCGAACAAGGTGCTGACGAACTGGTTTTTCTGGATATTACAGCTACCGTGGAGAAGCGGAAGACACTGAGCGAACTGGTAAACAGGATTGCCCGCTACATCAATATTCCTTTTACGGTGGGCGGTGGTGTAAGTTCTGTGGCTGATGCTTCTGTGTTGTTGAAAAATGGTGCTGATAAGGTAAGTATCAATTCGGCGGCATTCAGAAATCCTCAATTGATCAACGATTTGGCAAAAGAATTTGGTAGTCAATTTGTTGTTTTGGCAATTGATACCCGCCTAGAAGAGGATGGTGAATGGTATGTTTATTTGAATGGGGGACGGATAAAAACAGAAGCAAAAACTATAGACTGGGCAAAACAGGCTGTTGATTTGGGCGCAGGGGAAATATTGCTTACCTCCATGAACCATGATGGCACCAAGCAGGGTTTTGCATTGGATATTACCAGTGTTTTGAGCGATTTGTTGTCCGTGCCCATCATTGCAAGTGGTGGCGGCGGTGCCATGCCTCACTTTGTGGATGTGTTTACAAAAGGCAAGGCAGATGCGGCTTTGGCGGCAAGTATCTTTCATTTTAAGGAAATAAGCATCCCCGATTTGAAAAGTTATCTTAAAGAACAAAACATTCATGTGCGTATATAAAGACATAACCATATTTTCGTCTGCGCAAATAATTAATGGCCTTCAAAGCAAATAATGGGTATAGATATAAAAGTTGATTTCGAAAAATATGCCGATGGGCTTGTGCCAGCCATTGTTCAAGATGCCAAAACACAGAAAGTATTGATGCTTGGGTTTATGAATGAAGCGGCTCTTGCTAAAACAAAATCGATTGGACAAGTAACATTTTACAGCCGTAGCAAACAACGCCTGTGGACAAAAGGAGAGGAGAGTGGTAACTTTTTACTCTTGGAATCGATAGCTGTTGATTGCGATAATGATACTTTGTTGATCAAGGTAAATCCTTTAGGACCTGTGTGCCACACAGGTGCAGATACTTGTTGGGATGAAAAGAATGTTTCCGGAGACTTTTTATTTTACTTGGAAGAAATAATAGAACAACGCAGTAAGGCTACGCCCGAAACTTCGTACACAGCTAAGATGTTATCAAGAGGCATCAACAAGGTTGCGCAAAAAGTGGGAGAGGAGGCTGTAGAATTGGTGATTGAAGCAAAAGATAACGACAAAGAATTGTTTTTGGGAGAAGCCGCCGACCTTTTATTTCATTATTTATTATTACTTAAGGCTAAAGATTATAGATTGCACGAGGTTTTGGAAGTTTTACAAAGCAGACACAAAAAATAAATTTAAAACAAACGAATGAAAAAGTTACTGATAGTATTGTTATTGCCCATTGTTTCAATAGCCCAAACTGGTTATACTCTCAAAGGAAATATTAAGGGATTAAAGGATAGTACCCTTGTTTTTTTGCAGGATATACAAGGTAGCACCGTTGCGCAGGATTATGCCAAGAATGGTAAGTTTACCCTGAGCGGAAAGGTGGATGACATCAGTTTCTTCCAATTAAGTTTTATTGGTACGCAAGAAACTACTGAATTGTTTTTGGGTAATGAAAACGTGACTGTTACCGGGCAGATGAACATGATGAAGAGTGCTGTGTTTGCTGGTTCTGTGCCTCAAGCGGATTATAAGACTTTTGTAAAGGGGTTTTTGCCACTCAATGATAAACTCGGTAAGCTGATTACAACCATCAATGCTGAAAAACCAAGCCCTAAGAGAGATAGCTTGATAAAGATTTTTACTGTTAATAAAAATGCGTTGAAGTCATTTACGGATAACTTTATAAAGGAAAAATCAACTTCTCCGGTTAGTACTTTTATTCTCTATCAGTTTGCAAAACTATATGAAGGGGATGCGTTGGAGAATAAGTACAATACACTAAAGCCTTCTGCCAAGAAGATAGTTTTTGCCAAAGAGATTGAAAGGATGATTGGTGAAACCAAGATTGGTCAAATTGGAAGCATGGCTACCGATTTTACAGAGAATGATACGGCAAGCAAACCCATTAGTCTCTCTTCTTTCCGTGGCAAGTATGTGTTGGTAGATTTCTGGGCCAGTTGGTGCAGACCTTGCCGTATGGAGAACCCAAATGTATTGGCTGCCTATAATAAGTTTAAGGATAAGAACTTTACCGTGCTAGGTGTGTCCTTTGATAAGGACAAGGAAAACTGGGTTAAGGCCATCAATGATGATAAACTGCCTTGGACACACATCAGCGATTTGCAACAATGGGGTAATGCCGCTGCCAAGTTGTATAAGATAGAAAGCATCCCATCCAATATGTTACTAGATCCTACGGGTAAGATTATTGGCAAGAACCTAAGAGGAGAGGAGTTGATGGAGAAACTGAAAGAGACGTTGAAATAATAGTTTTCCTTAAAGAGAACATAGAAAAGGTTAAAGGCAGAAGGTTTAAAACCTGAATGCTTTTGACCTTTTTTTGGTTTTAAAGATTAGGATTAGGAATGAATTTCCCATTATGTCGATAGGTGTAATGTGTTTATGGTTATACAGGGAAGTTTAATATTGGTCTAATCGCTTCTTTAAAACCATCAATATCAATAGCTGCATTGTATAGATGGTCTTCTAATATTTTCGCAAGTTTCAGCATGTGGGTTCGCATATCTTTAGCTGTTGCTTTTCCGCCGCCTCTTGTTGCCGTCTCTTCAAACATATTCTCCAATTCATCGCCTGCATCGGAGAAAGTGATCTTCTGGAAAAGGTTGTTCAGCATCAGAAACACCACAACGTCCCTCAGTGTCAGCGATGTGGGATATTGTGCATCACGTTTTGTGGCTTTAACAGCGTTCTTATATATCTCCCTTACCTCATTTACTTCTGTTATACAGCAAAAATCCGCTTCCCGCACACGTTCACTAAAATCTGAGACACCCAGAATGATAAAAAAGTCGAAAAAAGCAAATAGGTTAGCCATATAATGCGACATCGCGGGGTTGGCTATTGATATTTGTGTTGCTACTACCGTCTTATCTAGTCCAAGAGTTTTGGCCTCATCCTTTTGTTTCTTTCTATTCGTTTCGTCAGCATAAAAAGGTTCTCTTATGTCTGGAAAAACTTCAAAAATAGTGTCACTAAGCTCTTTAATTTCCTCTATCACCTCATCAAACATTTCCCGCGCATCCAACTGTTCCTGCGTTACATTATTGTTTCCTTCCATACCTGCCACCACTATATGGTGATGATAAAACTTTATCACGCCCATCATTTGGCACATCACCAAACATTCGTGTTCAGTCATCTTAAAAGTACTTTCAGGGTCAGCTACCGAAAGCCTCGCTTTTAGTTTTATATTGTCTTCATCAAATTCCTCCTTTAGGGTCATTTGGGGTATCACCTGCGCAATACCGTCTGTGAGGGAATACATGGGCAGTATCATATCCTTAGCAAACGTGGGAGGTAATTCGTAGTAAATTATTTCATCTGGCTGTGGCATAAATATGTTTCGTGCAAGGTATGCTTTAATTGATGGGGGATTGGCGCATTCTCTTCATTCTTTTCCATTTTATGTTTTTTCTGGTGAAAGACATTCTATGGAAGTCTTGCACCAGAGGGAGAGAATTATCTAATAATGTTAAGTATTTCGCCTTTAACAAACATGCGCTTTAATTCTGCCTTAGAAAACCCCGCCACCTCTGCTTCATAGGCAGTATCGCCCTTTGCTTTTAAATTATCTATGCCAGATTCATCGTCTGTTACATAATTATTATAATGTATAAATACAGAATCGCCCTGCACTTGTTCTATTTTATAAAGTGTGTATTGGGCTTCTTCGGTTTTTACCTCATAAATATCTCCACTTTTGGGCGTTAAAATAAGTTTTGCATTATTTATCTCCCGCTGTTTGTTTACATAAACATAAGCTATGGCGATTACTGCTGCCAATGCCCAGCCAGAAAATACCCATACAGGTGTTTTTGTTTGCTTTCTTAGATTGGCACAGACTATTTTTAATGAATTGGGCATTTCGTTAAAATTAAAAACCTGATTACAATTGGTACATTGATTAATTGCGGTTTTTCCAGCAGGGAAGATAGGTATCCAGCATATATGTCCAAATTTTTGGATAATATGTATAATAATGTTGGCCTGCATTCTACAATTGGGGCATCTGTCTATTAATGTTTCACTTGCAATTTGGCTGCTTTTGGCTCCGAAAACAATCATATCCGTTATCGTTTTTGTATTGCTGCAATATACCTACAACTATCTAGATACAGCTAAATCCAATTGAATTTAGCTGTAATATTTTTATCCTAATTTAAACCCATCTTGCTTCATCCGATGAGGTAAAAAGAATATTTATCTAGTGCTAGAATAAAGACATGAATGTTAGTTTAGCTTTTAGTAATAACAGCGGAAGCCTCTTTTTTGCCTAACACACTCCACATACAACTCTAGACTTTAAACTCTTACCCTTTCTTTTTTGGGAATTACATAAACCATCACCTAAACTTACACAATAAATAATTACTTTTGTCGCCCAACAAAGTAGACTTTTGTTCTCTTTTGGTTGGATAGATAGAGGATTGAAAATAAACATTGGCTTAATTTAATCATACTAATGGCAACCACACATAATGAGACAATAACAGAACTACTACTCAAAACTAATGGACTCACAATAAAAGATGCATTGGCTTTGTTGGCAGAAACATTTCCCGGCAAAGTCACTTTTTCTTCTAGCTTTAGTTTTGAAGACCAATTGATTTCGCACGAAATATTGCACCATGACCTGCCCATCAGCATCTTTACACTGGATACAGGAAGGATGTTTGCCGAAACATATAGTGTGTGGGTAAGTACTAACGAACGATACAGTACACACATCATTCCTTACTATCCACAGGCAGAAGCTTTGGGCAAGTTTGTTACAGAAAAGGGACCAAA